>JBCCOX010000306.1:0-6194 GCA_039025155.1 Deinococcota bacterium
TCCTGTTTAAAGTACCTAATGACAACATCTAACAGGGCGTCTCTGGAAAAGGGTTTGTGTAAAAACTCGTCGCAGCCAGATGCTAAAACCTCGTTACGACCTTCTTCAAAAACGCTGGCGGTTAAGGCGATAATACGAACCCCGCTACCTAGAGCCTCACGAATGGCTCGAGTGGCTTCTAAGCCGTTCATCTCGGGCATGGCGATGTCCATCAAAATAAGCTGCGGACGCTCAGATAGGGCCATCTCTAAAGCTTCACGGCCGTTTTTAGCGTGGCTAATACTAAACCCCAAGGGCCGCAACATAGCGCTTATGAGCATATAGGTGGCTTCAACATCATCCGCAACTAAAATATGATGCCCTGTGCCTTTGCCAGCCATATCAATAGAGGCTGGAGCCTGAGCTGGGGCAGGTGTTGACCTGGCCTGTTCGACTTGGCGGTAAGGCAAAATTAACTTAAAGGTGCTGCCATATCCCTCCCGGCTGCTTACTTCGATAGTGCCCTGCATGGCGTCTACAAAGCGTTTTACAATTGACAGCCCCAAGCCCGACCCGCCGTGTTTTTTGCCTTTGTTGAACTGCACAAACGGTTCAAACAGTTGGGGCAGGTCGTGTGAGGCAATCCCGGGGCCAGTATCTCGAATACTGTAGTGGATGCTATCACCTAGCTGTTGAACCTGTAACGACACAGTGCCATCTTGGGTAAATTTGACGGCATTACCCAAAAGATTAATAAGAATTTGACGGAGCTTGTTGCCATCACACAAGATGTGTGTTGGCGCGTCAGAAATGTCAAACTTGAGGTTCAGTCCTTTGTTGCTAGCTTGCAGTTCAAACATTTCGCGCAAGCCAACAAGCAACATGCGCAAGTCAACGTTTTCAGGAGTTATATCAACTTGGCCGGCTTCAACCTTGGACAGCTCGAGCACGTCGTTAATCAGTGTAAGCAAATAATAACCACTGTCGTAGAGGGTGTTAATCTGTTTGCGGCGGTGCTCGGGGATGTCATCAGCTTCTTTTAGAAGTTCTGCAAAGCCCAGCACAGAGGTCAGCGGTGTGCGCAGTTCATGGCTCACATTCGCAATAAACATGCTCTTCACGCGGTTGGCGCTCTCAGCTTGTTCCTTGTCTTGCCTGAGCGCGTTTTCAGCACGTTTCCGGGCCGTAATATCGAGACCTAGGGCACCTTTACCAATGATGGTACCTTGGGCGTTGCGCACCGGAAAGCGCAAGCTCGAGACATGCCTGCCGTTGGCTTCATAATCGTTGGTAAACGACTGACCATCGTCAAAAATTTTGGAGCTATCTTTGTTCCAAGTATTAACAAGTTCCTCTGGGTAGAACTCGCGGCTGTTGTGACCAATCATGGCTTCAGGAGTGGTATTTGCTGAAGCCGCTTTGGCCCGGTTGACGAGCAAGTAGTTATTATCTCGATCAACGATCATCAGTTGTGAAGGAACGGCATCAATAATGCTTTCTAAAAACGCCCGCTGCTCAGCCAGCTCAATGCTCACCCGTTTTTCAGCGGTAATATCTTGTACAACGCCCCACAAGCGCACAACCTTGCCGAGCTGCTCATCCACCACCGGCCGGCCAATAGCTCTCACCCACTTGGCAACGCCTGCCGCAGAGATAAACGGTAGCTCGAGGTCATAAGGTTTGGCATGTTGAATGGCTTGTTCAACCGCTATGCCCAAGCGCTCGCCAGCTTGGTCAGGATAAAACGACAAAATTTGTTCATAGTGCATTGTCTGGCCAACGGGTAAGTCGTGAAGCCTGTAGACTTCATCACTCCAGGTAACTTCATTGTTGGTGAGATCAAACGCCCAGCCGCCTATTTTAGCGATGCGTTCGGTGGTCTCTAAAAGCCGCTGTAAGGTGATGGGTACATTACCTGCCGACATCTGGGCGTCAATATCAGCCCACTCAGGTGGCGGATGTTGGCTAAGTTGCTGCGACGCATTAGGTGGCACGCTGACATCTGATGAAGGCAGGTCAGAGCTGCTGTAACGTGATAAATAATTCCAAAAAAGATCGTCGTCGTAGGCGTTGTCTGAACTCATGGTTGAAATAACCCTAGAGGCCTAAACTACATACGCGGTTGCCGCCTTGGGTTTGCGCGCGCTGAAGTTGCTGATGGGCCACTTGCACGATGAGCTGCTGGCTTGGCCTAGCTTGGTCTGGGTTTGAGTCTGGGTTTGAGTCTAGGTCTGGCTGGGCTTCTGTTAAGGTTTCGCTGCTGGCAACACCTATGCTTACACTCATAGTTGGGGCAAGATGCGCAGGCAAATAGCCCGTCCACGTGTGAGCTGCAACGCTCGAGCAAGCCTGTTCAGCCATAGACATGACCGCTGCTAGTGGGGTGTTTTCTAGTACAACGGCAAAGCTGTGTGCGTCGTAACGGCATAGTGTGGAGTTACCAACCAAGGCGTTTTGAAGCACACTGACGAGTTGCTCGAGCAACTCGTCGTAACTGTTATTGACGAGTTCCTCGAGCAGGCGCGTTTGATTATCAACTGCAATCACCATAAGCCCCACGGGTTCAGCTTGCTGACCCTTGCGTTGCCAAGCTTGTGTTAGCAAGTCATCAAACGTGTTGCGTGTAGCTAGGCCTGCCACAAGCTTTGGGGCTGAAGCGGCAGCACTCGTGTCAGGGCTGCTCGTGTCAGGGCTGTTTGTGTCAGGGCTGTTTGTGTTGGGGCTACTAATATGTGATGGCATGTGCTGAGCTTGGCTTGGAGCGTCTATCACAGATTCTGTTACTGTGCGCGCGGCTGTGCTGAGCAGTCCGCTAGGACTTGTGCCGGGTTGAGATGCACCGGGTTGAGATGCACCGGGTTGAGATGCGCCGGGTTGAGCTGAAGCTACCTCAGGTGTGTGTGAAGACTGCTTGTGGCGCGCTGCTTCAACATGTTTTTTAACACAAGAGAGCACGTCATCACGCTTAAAGGGTTTAACAATATAGTCCACTGCACCCCGGTGAAACGCTTGTTTTTTAAACCCTTCGTCACTGAGTCCGCTAATAAACACAATGGGAATGCCTGCTGTGTTGGGGTCAGCTTGTAAGTGCTCAGCAACTTCGTAGCCAGACATGCGCGGCATCATGACATCTAGCAAAATAATGTCTGGTTTGGCGTTGGCAACGGCGTTGAGCGCCAAGTCTCCTCTGGGCACAGCGCGCACGTTGTGGCCAGCAGCTTTTAAGTAGGCCGCCAGCAGTTGCAAGTTGATGGGCATGTCATCAACAATCAGCACGTCGGCTGGTACTGTCATGGCGTAGTCAGTAGAAGGAGGCATAAAATTCAGTTTACTATGATTAAGCTTAGCTGTTCCCAAATGGCACGTCTATGCGTCACACTTGTAATATGAAAAGCATGTTATCTAGCGCTCGAGCGCGCTAGTGTGGTTAATCATTACAATTAACAAACCTGTGTAAGAAGGTTATCTGCCGTAGTTTCAAACGCAGTTGAACCTATCTAGTCACATTAGCAACGGATTGCAACATGCCTCAATGTGCAACATACCTCAATGCGTTGAGTTCATCCACAAGTGTTCAGCTTCTATACGTTGCTATTAACTTCGGAGGCTAGACGGGAATCATTGTAGGGGATGAGATTACATTGATGATGTCTTCGACGCATATGTACATATCGAAAAACGCTGAGATCAAGCTCAACGGCTAGCACCCTTCAACATCTAGCAATAGATCACTACATCGTGAGGTTGCTACTCATGCATGAGTGAGTCTCGAAGCTGCTCGAGCACAACTTAATCTAAAGGCAGAATGAGCGCGTCTAAATCGCGTGGGTAAAGGGTCAAAAATTCTGGGCCACTATCCGTTACCACAATAGTATCTGAATGGCGAAAGCCGCCCACGCCGGGCGCGTACAAGCCCGGTTCAACTGTAAACAACATGCCTGCTTCCATCACTGTTGCGTCACCAATGTCTAAAAATGGCCCTTCGTGATAGCGAATGCCAATGTTGTGACCCACGTGGTGTCGCCAATTATCCCAGAGCTTGTGTTTGTCTATATAGTCGCGCACGGCTTGATCTACCGACGCACAGGGTTTACCTACCACACAGGCTGCAATGGCAAGGTCTTGGAGGGCAAGCATGTGATCAAATAGGCGGCGTTGTTCGTCACTGGGCTCACCGAGGAACATGGTGCGCTCGAGCTCACTGTAATAGCCAAACATGGGGCAGCTCGCACCGGTTACCAGTGTGTCACCAGCTTTGAACACCGCGTTGATGTTGAGGCTGTGAGGCAGGGCGCTGTGTTCGCCAACTTGGCCTCGGTAGATAGCCATAGGGCCACTCCCACCCCAAGACAGCGCGTTATAAGCACCATCATAATGTGCCAGCAGTTGCTGGCCTGCTTCAAAGCCTGCTCGCATGGAAACCTCAGTTTCAGTTAGACCTACTTTGGTGTAGTCCTGCAAGAGTCGATGGGCCACGCTTGCCCAATAAGCAGATTCACGAATAAGCGCAATTTCGTGCTCGCTTTTCACGTACATCATGGTGTCAAGTTCAGCTAGCGTGCTTGTGAAGGTGACATCTAACAGCTCGGGCAAGCTGGGGCCGCGGTAGCCCATAATCATGCCGTAGCCGGGACCGTCTCCTAAAAACCTGCCACTATGCATATCTAGCTCTTTGAGGACATCTGCTAGGTAAGTCATCGGGTGGGTTTCGCTGGGGTACTCGGGGTAACTTACCACCCGGTCAACGTGGGCATAGGCCTCAGCGTGTTCAACTTCTAAACGCGGCACAAATAAGACCGTTTCCCCACTGGCAGCAATCACCAGTCCGATGGGCCGCTCGGTAGGTGCAAAGGCAAACCCGCAGAGGTAAAAAATATAGGCGTTGCCCCACCATACAAAGCCTTTGGCATCGTGTTGTGGGAGCCACTGCAGGATGTGTTCGCGGCGCGCTTGGTAGTCGCTTGTTGGGATTGGGGTAGCTTTTGGGTGCGTGTGGGGCATGACAACCTCGTTTCACTAAGTTTCTGAGTACTTTAAGGGTACTTGATGAGTTCATCGACCCTATGATGTTCCACGTATGGCTCATTAAACCATGTGGAGAAACTACAGCAAGCGTTTACGAACTATTGAACTGGTAATTTATTGAACTGGTAATGTATACACGCAAGGGGCTAGCTTGATAAACTAAAGAATATGCAATACTTAGACTCAGTTATTCAAGCGCCTCGAGTTCAGACAACTCAAGCAGATACAGCGCGATTCTATGATTACATTTTTAGTTAAGCGTGTGTTACTGGCACTACCCGCGTTGTTCGGGGTGACGTTTATTGTCTTTGCCCTCATGCGGGCCGTCCCTGGTGACGTTGTGACCCAACTTGTTGGGCTCGAGGGTAACGTGTCAGCGGAGCGGCTTGAAGAAATGCGCCGTATGTTTGGGTTAGATTTGCCACTCCATGAACAATTTGGAGCATGGTTTGGGTCGGCACTTCGTGGCGATTTGGGCAGCTCGCTGCGGACAGGCAGACCTGTCATGCAAGATTTAGCCTTGCGTTTCCCAGTCACGCTACAGTTAACAGTATTTAGTCTTGCGATTACCCTAATTCTGGCAATTCCCTTAGGTATTGTGGCAGCGGTTTGGCGTGGCACAGTTGTTGACTACACACTGTCTGTACTGGCGCTCTTGGGCTTATCTATCCCCGGATTTTTCTTAGGGATTTTGTTGGTGTTGCTGTTTTCTTTACAGTTGAGGTTGCTACCACCTGCTGGCTATGTGCCCTTGCAGGAGGGCATTTGGGATAATTTGCGGCACATGTTATTGCCCTCGCTATCGCTCGGGGTGATTTTGGCGGCTGCGACCATGCGCATCATGCGCTCGAGCCTCCTTGAAATCCTCGGCCGCGACTATATTCGGACAGCTCGTGCTAAGGGCCTCAGTTGGAGCATGACGACCTTGCGGCACGCGCTGCGCAACGCCCTCATCCCAGTTGTTACCGTGGTTGGCTTGCAGTTTGGCACGCTCCTTGGCGGGGCGGTCATTATTGAGCAGGTGTTTAGTTTGCCTGGGATAGGCAGGTTTGCGCTCGAGGGCATCAACTTGCGCGACTACCCGGTGGTGCAGGGCGCTGTGCTCATGATTGCTTTGTCGTTTATTATCGTCAACTTACTAGTTGATGTTCTTTATTCGCTCATTGACCCGAGGATTCGCTATGATTAGA
>JBCCOX010000307.1:0-6191 GCA_039025155.1 Deinococcota bacterium
CCGCCGTACAAAAGTGGAAGGCTACACTCTGGAAACATCTCGTTTAATGTTTCGCGGATGATACTAACACTCTCAGCAATATCTTGGGGGCTGGCTTCGCTGCCAGCCTCACCAATGGCCCACACGGGTTCGTAGGCAATGAGTAAGTTGGTGTGAGTTAGCATTTCGTGATTGACATTATGGAGGGCAACACGAAGCTGCCTCGAGACAACCTCTCTGGTGATCCCGTAAGCACGTTCCTCAGCCGTTTCCCCTACACACAGTAAAACTTTAAGGTGTTGCGCAAGCGCAGTGTCCACTTTGCGCTGCAAGGCGGCATCTGTCTCACCAAAAAGTTGCCGCCTTTCCGCGTGACCGAGCATGACCATATCCACGTCCAAGTCACGCAGCATTGGTGCAGAAATCTCACCTGTAAACGCACCTGTAAGTGCGTCGTGCATGGTTTGTGCGCCTAACCAAATATTAGCCTTCTGGCAATGATGTGCCAGTCCAGCGAGCGACGTGGACGGGGGGATGACAAAGGTTTGTACGTCACTTGCTAGGATGCCACTAAGGTCTGAAAGTTGCTTAGCCAAGGCAGTCACAAACGCCCTCGAGTCACTGGGTGTTTGCGTCATTTTGAAGTTGGAACCAAAGTAAAACGTCATTATTGGGTGAGTTATGCACTAAATGAGGCGTCTAGCTTGTGACCGTCTTGACCGAACAAACTGACGTGCTCGAGCGGACACATGACCCAAACCGTGTCACCCCGGCGAATTTGAGTTGTATCTGCTGTTGGCGGCACTTTTGCTTTGAGGGTGTGCTCACCCACACGCAAGGTCAGCAAGTATTGCCCGCCCACCACAATAGCGCGCTGGACAACCTCAGCAGGAACGTAGCCAGCAGTTTCGGTTGGACTCACCCGTAACCACTCGGGGCGAATGCCTACCAAAAGGTTATGGTCAATGTTAAAGCCAGTGAGGTGGACGGGCTTGGTGAATAGCGGCGTGGTAAGCTCGAGCCCGCCATTTTTATGAACCTCATGCGGCACAAAATTCATGCCCGGATTCCCCAAAAACCAGCCTCCAAAACGGTCGTTGGGGTTGTCGTAAAGAGTTTGGGGTGTGTCGCGTTGGACAATTTCACCATCGCGCATGAGCGCAATTTCATCAGCTAGGGTCATAGCCTCAGTTTGGTCGTGGGTCACGTAAATGATGGTCTGGTTGTGTTGTTTGCTGAGGCGTTTGAGGGCCAGTTTGAGTTGCGTTTTAGCAGCTACGTCCACGTTAGTGATAGGCTCATCAAACAAAATAATGCGCGGGCGGCGGGCCACTTCGCGGGCTACGGCCACTTTTTGTAAGGTCCCGTTATCAAGTTGGTCGAGGCGTTTGCGGGCACTACTGGTTAGCTCGAGCGTTTCCAGCACACTCTCCACCCGTTCTTTGCGCTCCTGTTTGCTCACTGTTTTGTTGTGCTTGAGGGGTAACTCCACATTTTTGTAAACGTTCATGCCCCGGTACACCACTGGATACTGAAACACCATGCCAATGTTGCGCTGGCTTGGCGACAACTCAGTCACGTTCGTATCCCCAAAAAAGATGTCGCCAGATGTCGCTGGTTCTAAACCTGCAATCATCCGCATGAGGGTTGTCTTGCCACAGCCAGACGGCCCTAACAAGCATGTCACTGTTGAGCTAGGGAAGGTGATCGTCAGGTCACGCACTGCAACTAAGTCGCCAAATCGTTTGGTGAGGCCTGCTAAGCGAATCTCAGCCACGGTCTGCCTCTTCTAAAGATGCTTTTGTTGGAGATGTTTGCGATGTACCTTGCCCAAGGCGTTTACCTGTTTGGTTGTCGTAGACGGTCACGTGCTCTGGACGAACGCCAATACTAACCTCACCTTCACTCAGGTTGGTTGCTGCTGCTTGCGGGAGTGCGGCGAGTAGGGAGCCACCTTCCGTCTCGAGGTACACCACCACCTCACCGCCTAAGTTGTCAATCAGCGTTACGGTTGCAGGGGACATAAGCCAAGCGCCACCCGCAGTGACATTGGGGTGAATCACAACGTGTTGCGGGCGAATAGCTAAGTCAACACCATGTAATGCTTGCGCGCTAATCTCCTCCTCGAGCTGAACTGTAAGGTTAAAAAGAGGGCAGCTAACGTGCTGTTCTGATAGCTCACCGGAGATCATATTAGTTCTGGGAAACCCTAATAGTGCCATTGTGCTACGGTGTTGCGGCTGTGTAAAGACAGCCTCAAAGTCACCTGTTTCAACTACATGACCATCATCTAAAATGTAAATAGTCTGCGCTAGCATCTGTGCCTCTAGGGTATCTGAGGTTGTGTAGATAAAACTTGCCGCCAGTTCAGCTTGCATTTGCTGCAAATCATCAAAAAGCTGCTCGCGCAGCTTAAAATCTAGCCCAGTGAGGGGATCATCTAACACAAAAACGTCGGTGTTTTTGACAATGCCCCTTGCAATTGCCACCCGTTGTTTTTGCCCGCCACTCACTTGGTCGGGGCGTTTGGTGAGGAGGTCAGCAATGCTCAAGCGCTCAGCAGCTTGCTCCACAATGGGCCTAATCTCTTTAGCGGGCATTCGGTTTAAGCGCAACGGGTAGGCGATGTTGTCATAGACACTGTAGTGCGGGTAAAGCGCAAAGGTTTGCGGCACGTAGCCAATGTTGCGCTGCCCAGCAGGTACGCCCGTAACATCTTCCCCGCGTAACACAATACGTCCAGAAGAAGGCTTGTCTAAGCCAATTAGCAACCGTAATAAAGTGGATTTACCACAAGCTGGCGCACCCAAAATAACGTTAAATTGCCCCGGGTTAATCTTTAGGTTGAGGTCGTCAAAGAGGATGTTACGCCCAAACGATTTACTCACGTGCTCCAAGCTGACGGCTGCTGTTAATGATGTTGGGCTAGTGGGTGCTGAACTGGTAGGTGAGGTAAGGGTCATCTGCTTCCTAACCTAGTGAGGGGGCCAGCAATCAAAATGCCTACACCAAACACAGCCGCAATAATGAGCACAGCAATGCCTAAAATACGCATAGTTTGGCGAAAGTTAGCGCCCGGTGGAATGTTGCCAAACGCAATCTGTAACAGTGCTGAGCCAATCAACGTGCCTAGTCCAATTTGATAGAGCAATAAACCAAGGTCAATTTCAATTTCGCCGACGTTGAAGAAGACCTCGAGCTGCTGCCCAATCATCACAAAACTAGCGAGCATCACAAAGACAAGTACCGTTTGTGTGATCGATGCAAAGGTGCGCTTTTTACGCTTGGTCACAGGTTCAGTTGAGGTTATCTCTGAAGCAGTAGTTAACTCGCTCACACTTCACCCCGCACCGTGCCAAAGGTCATGCCCACTAGCAGATAGCGCTGGAAGAAAAAGATGACGATAATGGGCGGAATCATGTACAGCGACGTGAGCGCGGTGATAAACGTCCAGTTAAGCCCGCCATCAGAAATAGTGTTCACAGCTAGCAACACAGGAATTGTTTCTGTTTGGTCACTGCTGACAATAAAGTTAAACAAAAACTCATTCCACACAAAAATAAGGTTAAAAATAAACGCAGCAATAAGCCCGGGACGCACTTGCGGCAAGATGACGTTAAAGATGACATGCCACCTCGAGCCGCCGTTAACTAACGCAGTCTCGTCAAACCTCGGCGAGACGCCATCAATAAAGCCTTTAAGAATCCACACCGAAAACGGAATACTAAACATGGCGTAATACAAAATCACGCCACCCCACGTGCCTTTCCAACCAAACGCGGTGTACATTAAAAACACAGGCACAACCACCGCAGCAGCCGGCACCATGCGAATGGACAGCAACAAAAACATAAACAGGTCTGTACCCGCCGGACGAAAGCGCGAAAAACTGTAAGCAGCCAGATAAGCTACAATTAACGCAATAACTAGCGCCGCCAGCGAAATAATGACACTATTGCGCAGGTCGCGTACCAGTTCAGGAATACGAAAAAGCTGCTGATAGTTCTCTAACGACGGTCTAAAGAAAAACAAAGGTGGCCGTGCTAAGATACCGTTTAAGTCTTTAAATGAACTCAAAATAATCCACAGCACAGGTGCAAAAAAGATAAACGCCACGAGCCACAACACAGCGTGATAAGCGTGCTTTTTCCAAGCTGCTTGGCCGCTCATAGCGCAATCTCCTGCTCGCGTTTACTCAAATTGAGAATATAAAGGTAAATAGATGTAAACGCAATTGCCGTCAGCAAAAGCACCAATGCTAAGGTCGCTGACTCACCCATGTCCAAGCTGTCAAACGCAGATCGGTAAAGCGATAGTGCAATAAGATCAGTAGCATTGCCGGGCCCACCTTTGGTCATTAAGTGGATAAGATCCATTGTTTTAAACGATTCAATAGTACGAAGTAGCACACCCAGCATTAAAATAAATTTAGCCCTCGGTAAAATAATGTGCTGAAACCGCTGTAACCACGGCAGTCTATCAATCGCAGCAGCTTCTAGCTCAGCTTTGGGAACAGAGCCAAGGGCAGCTAAGGTGATGAGCGTCATAAATGGCGTCCACATCCAAATATCTACAGCTAACACGGAGGCAAACGCCCACTGGCGGTTTCCTAAAAAGTCTATATTGGTACCAAAAAAACTTAAAAAGTAGTTGGTAATGCCAAAGGTTGGTTCATAAATATAACGGTAAAAAGCACCCACAGACACAGGTGTAAGTAGCATAGGGGTAAATAACAAGGTGAGCGCAAAGCGCCGCCCGGGTAGCGTGTTACTACCCCAAAACAAAATACCTAAAACAATCCCCAGAATAGTTTCAATACCCACACTGAGCGCGACCCATGTAAACGTGCGCGATAAACTCTCCCACGTCCGAAAATCAAAAAATAAATCTTCATAATTACCAATACCCACAAAACTTGGGGGCATGCCTAATTGCAGCGAGTAGCGGTAAAAACTAAGCCCTACTAGCCACAACACGGGAATGACATTCCAAATAAAGAAAAAAAGCATAGCTGGCACAATCAGAATAATTGCCAGCGTTTTAGGGTTGTTGAGCCGCTGCTGCCAGACTGCCCGGGTGGAGGGTGTTTGCGGACGTGACATAGAGGTTGACGCCATAGAATCTCCTTTGGTACACCATCTGCTACGAAATCCGCTTATATCTCGCATAATGCCTAAAGGCATCCGATATGTCCAGCGCGGGTTTCGTAGCTTATCTTACCTGCTCTGGTAGGGGTTGATTCCCGAAGGAATCAACCGGATTTGGTATGAAATGGCTATATTTTTTAATGGCAGAATGTATTTTTGTAACTCTGTCGCTATGATTCTTGTCGCTATGATTCTTCAGGTCATCATACCGAATGGTGTTTAGTATTTTGTGAACAGTGTTGGTCAGAGCTGCAGCAGATAAAGATGTGCCAAGCTCGAGCCCCACGTGTATAGATAGCCTAGTTTATCTTGGCTATTACAGGTGCTTTTGTAGGCAAGCTGTCAGAAAGTAGATGTTACGTGACGTGCTACAAGTTCAAGTGATGTTGCTGAGCATACGTTGAACGATGCTGACTACATCATCATAGTCAACAACATTGTTAACCAAAAAATGGTGAGCAGGTCTCCCCACTCACCACAACTTTCAAAAACTATAAATTTAACTTAGCGCAAACGCACCCGGCGGCAGTCAGATGATGGCTCAATCTCGGTGCGACCCGCATCAAACAGAATTTCTTGCTGTTGACAAGCAATCCACTTAAGTACGTTGGCTGGGTCGTCTACTTGACCAGAAGAAAATGCAGTAAAGCCTTCTTGCTGGGTCGCGAGCATTTCTGAGTAGGTTGGCTCGTGCCAGAAGTCGCGGGCGCGGTCATCTTGCAACATATAGCGGTAGGCGCGGTTCCACGGGTTGATGTCATCGAAGCCTTCTGCGTTGAGGGTGAGGGCGTCGGTAGGGTTACCGCCGCGCATCGCAAACTCGAGCTGCGTTTCAGGTAAGTACCACCACTTGAGGAAGTCAACAGCAACGCGCATTTGCTCGGGTGTGTTGTAAGCGTTAATCACCCAAGGTTGCCCGCCCATCGAATAGGTGCGGTCGAGGCTGCCATCAGCACGTTCAAACAAAGGTGGCGGCACAACCAGCACGTCATCGGCAATTTCGTCGGTAATCATGCCGAGACCAACCGCTGCCCACTGGAAGGCAGTTGCTACTTGACCCTGCGC
>JBCCOX010000308.1:0-6184 GCA_039025155.1 Deinococcota bacterium
CAGCTTTTTTGTGCGCTGCTGGATTTAACCCAAGGTGAGGCTTACTTTGAGGTGCTCAACGGGAAGCTCGAGCAATTTTTGCGCTGTGCTACCCCCGGCGTACGCGATGGTGGCTTTCATACGCCCAATCATCGCTGGGTCATTGCCAGTGCCCTAGCCCAAGTTCATGCGTTGTTCCCAGACCTAGACGTGCAACCCGCGCTCGATTTATACCTAGATGAGGGCTTTGATATTGATGCTGACGGCGCCTATATTGAGCGCAGCGTAGGCATTTACGACACGGTGAGCAACAACGCGCTTATGCTTTATATACTCAACGGCACACGTGAGGATGTAAAGCAACATGCCCGCGTTGCCGTGCGTAAAAACCTCGAGTTCAACCTTCATTTACTCCATGCAGATGGCACGGCCGAGACGGGCTTATCCAACCGTCAAGATTATGGCATACGAAAAGTTGCCAGTAACCTCATCTGCCCGTATGTGTTTGCATATCATCTGCTTGAAGAAACACGTTTTTTGCAAGCTGCTGCGTGGCTCTGGTCTAAAACAGCTATTACCGAAACACCGGAATCGCTACATTGGTTAGCCTACGTGCTGCTTAAGTTGGGTGAGCCAAAAGCTACAACGCCCAACGTGCCAGATGATTTTCAATGCTTTTTCCCAGCCAATCAAGTTTGGCGTGCTCGGCGGGACAAGTTGAGTGTGAGTGCTTACGGCGCTAGAACGCAGCTATTAAATCTGTGTTACGGGCAAGCAGAAATTCGCGGCCTCACCATTGCCCAAACCTATTTTGGAACTGGGCGTTTTGTCAGTGATGAAATCACTGCTACTGATAGCGGCATTGTGATGACTTCAACAGGCAAACAAAAGCCCAGGCGCCCGGGGTATGAACTACCGCTAGGACAACCGGTGACGGTAGATACTTGGGATGATGCCGCTGAGCAACGTGACTACCGACCGTTACCGTTACCGCTAAGTCAGCTTAGTATTGGACTTGAAGACACAACGCTCGAGCTGCATTACCAAACTCTAGATGGGTTTGATGGCGTTGCTGCCCAGCTTGCCTTAGATGTTCCTGTGGGCGGTGTTTGGGAGACGTCCTCGAGCTTGCTCGAGCTGCAAGCAGGTAACGTCATTATTTACAAACAAGGTCCTGCGCGCTTAATTTACGGACAGGATGTGCTCGAGTTTAGTAACGGCCACGCCGAACACGGATTCTTTAACATGCGCCATAGCGAAGCCGTTTCCGCAGGATGTGCACGCATTATATTCAGTTTTTTGACGCTCGTTGATTTTCACCTCAATGTTCATTGTTACACTGGACTAACTCAATCAACAGCATTCAAAACCTTAGCTGAGGTCACGCATGGATAGAAGGTCACAGCCCTTGCATCACAACGTTAAATTTATCAGCCTTTAGAAGATGATTTTAGATAGTTTTCAACACTGATATTAAACTAATACCAAAATCCACCAAAAGAGATGATTTCGAAGGACACATATGGCTAAAGGAGATACCTTTCACGACACCCCGTTTAGCTACACCGATAGCTACAGCGGGCGCACCATTACGCAACTCACAGACTATCTGGGACACTCCAACCACTTGTACTTTACTGATCCATGCTGGCTTAGGGGACAAGACAGTTTCATCTTTACGTCGGATAGGGAAGGGGCGAGCAATCTTTTTTCGTTTGACCTAGCTACCAACACCATCCGCCAACTTACCGACCTGACGCGCGACAAAGATACTCGGCCAGCAGGCTGTTTCAGTGCTGCAAACAATTGCCACTATTTTTGGTGGGGGCGGCAAATCATCGAATTAAATGTGGAGACGCTAGCTGAGCGTATTGTCTACGAACTACCAGACGATATGGAGGCGACCGACGCCAGACCTGGCATCACTGCGGATGGGCGCTATATTTGTACGCGCATCATGAAAGATGAAGGGGCAACGGGGCCAAACTTTGCTTATGCGCGCTTCCGTGAGTTGTTTGCAGCGAAGCCCTTTTCGCAAATACTACGCATAGAGATCGCCTCGGGTAACACAGAGGTGATTCACGAAGACTACTGTTTCATCACCCATGAAAACCCGTCACCGACTTTGCCACATATTATGACGTTTTGCCACGAAGGGCCGTGGGATTTGGTTGAGCAGCGCATTTGGGGGCTTAATATCCTTACCGGAGAGGTGTGGAAACTGCGTGACCAAACGGGTGCAAACATCGCCATAGGGCATGAATACTGGCTTGCTAATGGCACGCAGATTGGCTACCACGGTAGGCTAACAGACGGTCACGCAGCAGATCAGCACGCTTCAAATCATCAGAGCCATCATATTTACGGCTATATGAATTGGGATGGCAGTGAACGCAGCGAGCATTATTTCCCGTTTGCGTCAACACATTTTTGTAGTTTGGATGCATCGCTGATTGTTGGTGATGGCACGGCTGCGGCGGTGTTTAGCCAGCAAGGGGATGCGCAGCCGTTTATCCAGCTTTTTAATTGGAACGGGCGTGCTTTTGAGGAGGCTCGAGTCCTCGCCTACCACCGCAGCACGTTCAATGACCAGCACGCACACTGTCACCCGCGCTTTACGCCAGACGGGAAGTACATCATGTACGCTAGCGATATGAGCCGCTATGCCAACATTTATTTGGTAGAGGTGGGCGACCTTAACGACCTGCCGTCGTTACAAGATGTACCCCCACCGAGGCATACTTAAGCCTGTCTCGAGTTCATACTTCAATAAGGTAGGGAGCATTATCTTCACAAGTATTAGCGAGACTTGGTGTGTATAAAACTGAGTATCCTATTCAATGAGTACATCAAATCAGATAAATTTGTAAGGAAGCCGTTATGACAAAGATTGCCATCATTGGAACGGGCGGTATTGCCAGAAGCCACGTGGACGCCATTCAACATGAAGCACACAGAGCTGAGTTGGTGGCTGCTATGGACATTCGTGAAGATGCCGTGCAGGTGTTTTGCAAGCAGCATCAAATCCCGGCAGCGTATACAAATGTGACTGAGATGTTAAGCCGCGAGCAGCCTGATCTCGTTCACATATGCACGCCGCCAACCAGCCACGCTGAGCTTTCGATTGCCTGTATGCAAGCAGGTGCGTGGGTGCTTTGTGAAAAGCCACTTACGGCCAGTTTGCAAGAGGTAGATGCCATCATTCATGCTGAGCAAGAAACTGGTAAGTTTACAAGCAGCGTGTACCAGTGGCGTTTTGGGGCTGGCGGTGGCCACCTCAAGCAACTTGTAGAAGATGACGCGCTTGGCCGGCCGCTGTTGGGCATTTGCCAAACCACTTGGTACCGCGATGACGCTTACTACGCCGTGCCGTGGCGGGGGACGTGGCAACACGAAGCGGGAGGGTGCAGCATGGGACACGGCATTCATGCGATGGACTTTTTTTTGTGGATGTACGGTCCTTGGGCTGAAGTGACGGCAAAAATGAATCATCTCAACCATGATATTGAGGTTGAAGACGTGTCTCTTGCGCTCGTTAACTTTGAAAACGGTGCCATGGGCAGCATCATTAACTCGGTGGTATCGCCGAGGCAGGAAAGTTACATTCGCATGGATTTTGTGGATGCCACAGTTGAGATGAAACACCTGTATGCTTACAAAAACAAAGATTGGACCTACAGCTTAGCGCCAACGTCGGCTAAGGCAGAGTTACTAAAAACCTGGCAAAACCTACCCGACGACAGCCTCAGCCCACATACTGCCCAACTTCAGCACGTTCTTAACTGCATGGAAACCCAAACACAACCCATGACGAGCGGGGCAGGTGCGCGCATGACGCTCGAATTTATTGCTAGCATGTACAAATCTGCGTTCACAGGTCAGTCTGTTAAGCGCGGGAGCATTCGCCAAGATGATCCTTTTTACAGTGCGATGAATGGCAGTATGACGCTCTAAGCTGACGATAGGTGTGTTTTAATGACTGTGTTTTCTCGCTAGCATCAATACATCAACTACAAACACACCAGTGTTGAAAGTGAGCCAAGTTTTGTCTAAACTCAAAGGACTCTTTCTCTCAGATGAAACCGCCTTGCATGAGGTTTACAGTGAGGCACATCAGCAGGCTATTGCAGGGTTGTTAGATATAGTCGCTGAACCGCAGACAGCAGCCTCCATCCAAGAGACGCCGGAACTCCTTAACGACGTGGATGTCATTATGTCTAGCTGGGGTGTGCCAACTATGGACGAGCAGTTTTTAGCGCACGCAGCCAAGTTAAAAGCTGTGTTTCACGGTGCTGGAACCATTCGCCGTATTGTGTCAGATACATTTTGGCAGCGCGGTATTGTCATCACAAGCGCGTATCAGTTTAATGCTATTGCGGTTGCTGAATACACGCTGGCTACGATTTTACTATCCCTCAAGCGCGTGTGGCACTACAGCCAACGTGTCAAAGAGATGCGGAGTTTTCCTGCAAAGAAACCGCTTCCTGGCACGTATGGCAGCAAGGTGGGAATTGTGTCGCTAGGGAGTATTGGGCGAAAAGTAGTGCAGCATTTGCAACATCATCAGGTGAACGTGCTCGTGTACGACCCTTTTTTAAGTGAGGAAGACGCGCGTCAGTTAGCTGTGACCAAGGTGTCGCTCGAGCACCTCTTTGCAACCTCAGATGTTGTTTCGTTACACACTCCTGCATTAGAAGAAACCCACAACATGATTACAGGTAAGCACGTGGCCAGCATGAAAGAAGGCGCAACGCTCATCAATACAGCTCGAGGCTGGGTCGTTGACGAACCCGCCCTCATTCACGTGTTGCAGCAACGTTCTGATCTCTATGCTGTGTTAGATGTTACCGACCCAGAACCGCCAGAAGAAGCATCACCCTTGTATGATTTGCCTAATGTCATTCTTACGCCGCACATAGCAGGCAACATTGCCAAAGAACGTGAGCGTCACGGTCAAGCGATGCTCGAGGAGCTACAACGCTACTTGGCAGGTGAATCTCTACAACATGGCATTACCCAAGAACAAGCTCAAATTATGGCTTGAACAAGGTACATCATTCTAAATACGTTGTTGATAACTGAGGCTATCTTTTTGCCAATGGAGGCGCTTTGTGGCACAACTTATCCCCGGTGTGTGTTCAGTCACGTTTCGCCAACTCCCTGCTGAGGAGGTTATTGCCCTTGTCAAACAAGCAGGACTAACCTGTATCGAATGGGGCGGAGACGTACATGTGCCGCATGGTGACAGTAATCAAGCTCGCCACATACGTGACAAGATGGACACTGCGCAACTCACAACAGCAGCTTATGGGTCGTATTACCGCGTGGCTGAAAGTGAAGCAGCAGGGCTAACGTTTGCGGATGTTTTAGAAACTGCGGTATGTCTGGGTGCGCCCACAGTGCGCGTGTGGGCAGGCAGTCAAGGGTCTGATCAAGCTGATAAACCTTATGTTCAGCAGGTTGTCGAAGATACAAGGCGTATTGCGGATTTAGCCGCCGCACAAAACATCAGTGTGTCATTTGAGTTTCACCGCAACACGTTAACAGATACAAACGAGGCAGCGCTCGAGCTTCTGCAAGCCTGTAATCACACTAATCTATACTCGTTTTGGCAACCACCGCATTACACAAGCCAAACCTACCGCGCTGAGGGGCTGCGTGCCTTACTGCCTCAGCTAACTAATGTTCACGTGTTCAACTGGCCCGAGCCGGGCGTAAGGCGTCCACTAGCAGAAGCAAGTGCGCCGTGGCAGAACTATTTAGAGATTGTGGCGTCAAGCTCGCGTGTTCATCCGGTACTGCTCGAGTTTGTAGACCAAGATAGCCAAGCAGCGTTTCTAAAAGATGCTAAAACACTGCTGGGCTGGTTAGATGATTTGAATTAAGCTTTTTTAGCTTGCCTACGAAAATCGCGCGGTTGGTTGTAACCTTGGTTAGCAGGTTTGAACTTGGCGCTAAGGCTACGGAAGAACGTGCCTAACTGCTCCACTAGAGTTGGTTGGGTAAGGTGGTGGAAGCGGAATGACCGCTCACCACGTTGAACCATTTCGTTGACACGCTCTCGAGCATTATCGTTAATTTCTAGGTAATTCATAATATCTCCAATTCATTAGGTGAATCAAGACGAAGGTGTAGGACGCAAATCACTTACAGGTGATTGCGTAGAACAACGTTCCAGCTAAAAATGTTATGAGCTGGAGGCGTC
>JBCCOX010000309.1:0-6178 GCA_039025155.1 Deinococcota bacterium
CATTCTTACGCTTACTACTATAGATAAGTCTAAGTTCTCGTGCGTTGCCAACCACCACCTCATGACCAAGCTGACTTAAAAGCCTACTCAGCCACGGCGAATGTGTACCTACCTCTACAATAATCAGACTTTTCCCTAGCTCAGCGAAATACCGTGTCATGGCCGCTATCTCAGTCTTAACCATAGCCCGTTTCAAGACCTCACCGCTAGGCTCGGCTTAATTCGCATATATGGCTCTTGATATCACCTACATCTATCCCAATAATTTTTTTGTTATCCTTCTTCATGTCACGTTCCTTTCTTGGGTCTTTGAACCCGTTGTAAGTTTGCAGACCTTACCCTACTGCGTTTTGGGAACGTGACCTTCTCATTTCATCTAGTAAGTAAGTAACCAATAGCTTGCATATGAGAGGCTTTAGCAACCTCGTAGTGTGCGTGCCACTCGTTCAAAAACCCATGACATTGAGACGGGCACAACCAAGTTGAGTTGCTTGCAAACTGTTGATGCAATCTCGCTCGAGCCCGTGTTTAAGCGCCGCCCAATCTGAGTGTCCTTGTTCTAACGCAACAACATTGAGCGCATGTTTATGTTGCACACAGGTCTCTTAAGTTGACAGTGCTTGGGGTGTAAGTGCTGCAAACTGCGGCAACTTACGCAAACGCAACGCAGCAGTACGAGTGCGTTTAGGGTCATCTGACCGCAGACCTTTGAGGAGGAGTGAGG
Source organism: Deinococcota bacterium (assembly GCA_039025155.1). Taxonomy (GTDB): domain Bacteria; phylum Deinococcota; class Deinococci; order Deinococcales; family Trueperaceae; genus JBCCBI01. Next base: position 725 of record JBCCOX010000309.1, read on the forward strand.
CTCGAGTCTTGTATAAACTCAAGTTCTCTATAAGTTGAAGGGTGGGGTGAATACAGGTTCGTGTCATAACCATAGCTGTCACAACGTCCTTTCTGAACACCTTGTACCCACGTAATTGGTGTCAAACGCTTTGCGACAAGCGGTGGTTTAAGTTGTGTAGCATCTGTTTTTGGAGGGTGATGTACTCTTTTGTGGGTGCGGGCTGCCCTGACAACCCCTACTGGCTATAAAAGATGACTTCGTAAAATGCAAGCGTTAGCAAGACTTAAGTTGCTAATACTGCTCAGCTAAACCAACAAGTAATGCGCTTAGCAAGGGCTTGATTGATATCTTGGCATTGAAGTAAATCGACCCAATTATGGGAGATGCTTGGTTTATTCTTCTACCCCAGATAGCTCTAAGCTACTAGCAAAATGACAGGCTGAAAAATGCCTTGGTGAAACCTCTTCAAGCACAGGCGTTTCTCGTTTGCAAATATCCTGAGCATAATTACAACGCGGATGAAAATAGCAGCCTGAAGGTGGATTAGCTGGATTAGCTACCTCGCCTTTTAAGATAATAGGTTCTGATTTCAAACGTGGATCAGGCTTGGGAACAGCAGATAGTAGTGCTTCTGTATAGGGGTGTTTAGGGTTAAAGTAGAGCTCTTCAGTTTCTGCCATCTCGACAATTTTTCCCACATACATCACAATGATTCGGTCAGTAATGTGCTCTACAACGCTCAAATCATGGGCAACAAATAAGTAGGTGAGCTTAAATTCTTCTTGCAAATCTTGCAGCAGGTTCAAAATCTGTGCTTGAATTGACACGTCCAAAGCTGACACAGGTTCATCTGCCACAATCAGATTTGGGTGGGTAGCAAGGGCTCGAGCAATACCAATACGTTGCCGTTGACCGCCGCTAAACGCGTTAGGATAGCGGTTTAAATGACCAACATTTAAGCCAACAACCTTGGCGAGTTCTTTGACTTTGTCCTCGAGCGCTTTACCCCTCGTACCGTGCGCCCAGAGTGGTTCACCAATAATATCTAGCACCGTCATACGTGGTGAAAGCGAGGCAAACGGGTCTTGAAAGACCATGTTCATCTCTTGCCTCAGCGCGCGCATGTCAGCTTTAGTTTGTTTGTTAATGTCTACAACGTTACCGCTGCGCGTTCTAAATTTAATCTCACCCGAGGTTGCCTCCACAGCGCGTAACACGCAGCGCCCTAGGGTTGTTTTACCGCAACCGGATTCACCAACAAGACCTAACGTTTCCCCCGTTTTGAGCTGAAAACTAACATCATCCACTGCTTTAACATGTCCAACTACCCGTTTGATGATGCCCTTCTCAATCGGAAAGTACTTTTTGAGTGATTTGACGTCAAGTAATACGTCATCACTCACGGTGTCATTACTTGCGAGATCTTTGGGCGACATGCTGCGTGAGATATCCTCAGTTGACATGATGACGCTCACTAGGGTGACTCGTACTGATGTTTGCAGCCTCAGCAACTTCAGGGTAAAGAAAGCAACTGACTTTATGTCCTTCTGAAAGTTCAACCAGAGGAGGATCTTCTTTGTTACAAATACCCTCGAGCGCCTTGGGGCAACGCGAAAAAAAAGCACAGCCTTTAGGACGGTTAATAGGCGTGGGCACACTACCTTCAATAGATGCCAGCCGCTGACCGCGTTGTTTTTTACCAACTTTAGGTATCGACTTTAAAAGTGCTTGTGTGTAAGGATGGCGCGGGTTGTAAAAAAGACTATCTACATCGGTATATTCAACAATTTTCCCCAAGTACATAACAGCCACTTCATCCACCATCTTGGCAACAACCCCTAGGTCATGGGTGATATACAAAATAGCCATACCAAATTCATGTTGTAAATCTCGCATGAGTTTAAGAACTTGGGCTTGCACAGTAACATCTAGCGCAGTAGTAGGTTCATCAGCAATCAGTAACGAGGGTTCGCAGGCTAGTGCCATGGCAATCATGGCACGTTGGCGCATTCCCCCCGAAAGCTGATGCGGGTATTCGTCTACGCGTTGCTCAGGATTAGAAATACCCACCCTGGTGAGGATATCAATGGCGATACCGCGCGCTTCTTGTTTATCGCGCGTTTTGTGAAGGCGCACCCCTTCCATAATTTGATTGCCAATGGTGTGTAGCGGCGAAAACGCAGTCATCGGCTCTTGGAAAATCATGCCAATGTCACCGCCACGAATAGCCCGTAGTTCTGCACCGCGTGGATTTAACTTGGCAAGATCGAGGGGCTCACCTACTTTGGGGTAAAACAGAATCTGCCCTGTTATCTTGGCAAATTTAGGTGTAATACGCATGATTGACTCAACCGTCATGCTTTTACCACAGCCCGACTCCCCTACAAGGGCAAGTGACTTGCCTCTATCCAGGCTAAAACTCACCCCATCAACTGCTTTTAGAGTGCCTTCGTCTAGCTCGAGCTGCGCTTTTAAATTCTTGACGTTTAAGAGCGGTTGGGTTGTGTTAGACATGTTTGTAAGGGTCAGCGGCATCTCGCAGACCGTCTCCTAAAAAGTTAAACGCCAGCACAATAACCACAACCAGCCCGCCTGGTATCAGTAACCAAGGGTTTAACGTTACAGCTTGCACATTCTGAGCTTCTTGTAAAAGCGTACCTAAACTGACCGCCGGCGCACGAATCCCCAACCCTAAAAAGCTCAGTGATGTTTCTCCTAAGATCATGCCCGGTATCGCCAGTGAAAGATGCACAATCAGGTAACTCGTAAACCCCGGTAGCAAATGCCGTGTGATGATATCGCGCTCGCGCACACCAGAAAGCTTCGCAGCCAGCACATAATCTTCTTCACGTAAGCTGATGAGCTTACCGCGCACAACTCGAGCCAACCCTGTCCAACCGACAATAGCGAGCACAATCGAAATCCCAAAATAGACTTGTATAGGTGACCATGTTGGCGGCACTAAGGCCGCTAAGGCCATCCATAAAGGTAGCGTAGGTAGCGACTGCAAAAACTCGATAAGCCTTTGAATAAACGTATCGACCCCGCCACCGTAATAGCCAGATAGTCCTCCGAACAAAAGTCCTAAAAACAAGCCAAAAAATAAACCTATTAGTCCGACAAAAAGTGAGGTGCGCGCGCCTAGAAGCATTCGGCTAAACAGATCACGCCCTAGTTCGTCAGTACCTGCTGGAAAAAACACACCGGGTTCTTCTACCCCAAATAAATGAATGTCCGTTGTCAAAATATTTAAAAGCTTGTAGGGCTCTCTACGCACAAAAAAATACAGTGGATAGCGTTCTGTTCTATCTTCCACATATTCACGCTGGAAAGTTTCCATATTGAGTTCATTGGTTACTTTGTAAACAAAAGGTCGCAGTTGAAACCGACCTTCATCATCTACAAAGTGTAGCCGCGTTGGCGGTGCAAACAAATAGCCGCTATGGCGCTCAAAAGCACCATAAGGCGCAAAAAATTCAGCAAAAATAGTTAGCGCATACAGCAAAACAAGTAGATACAGCGAAAACACTGCCACACGGTGCCGTCTAAATTTACGCCAGATTAACTGCCGCTGATTAGCAATATCGTAGTAGACGTCTTCGTCAGCACGCTTAGTGGTTGGTACAAATATGCCCATAGCTAGTTTGACCTTTCATAGCGAATCCGTGGGTCAAGCCACATGAGTAAAAGGTCAGAAATAAACACGCCGATAATCGTGAGCGCACCTAGCATCATGAGCATGCTCGAGGCTGCATAGGTATCCTGCGCAATAATAGCCCGTAAGAGCAAAGGTCCTGTTGTGGGTAATCCCAACACCACAGACACAATCGCTGATCCTGAGACAATTGCTGGTAGCAAGCTACCAATAGTACTTAGCACCGGGTTAAGTGCCATTCGGAACGGATATTTAAGAATAAGCCGCCATTCCCGTACCCCTTTGGCTCTAGCAGTTTTGACATATTGTTTTTCCAGTTCATCAAGAAGTAAGCCGCGCAACACCCGAATGAGCCCTGCTGTACCTGCCGTACCTAAGACGATAATGGGCACAGGCAAATGTTTGAGTAAGTCTACAAACTTGGCAAAACTCCAAGGCTCCCGCAAGTACTCAGGCGAAAAAAGTCCGCCGGGGGAAAAGCCAAACACCCTGAGCAGCAACACCATGAGTACAAGTGCCAGCAAAAAATTAGGCGTTGCTAGACCTAACAAACCAAAAAACGAAAAAACATAATCGGCAAAAGAATACTGATGCGTTGCTGAGTACAGTGCTATGGGAATAGACACCACATAAATGAAAATGATGGATGAGACTGAAATCACCATCGTAAGTAGGAGCCGTTCCCTAATTAAATTCCAAACAGGTTGTCGCCACTCAAACGATTGCCCAAAATCACCTTGTGTAATGACAGGCACGATCCAGCGTAGGTATTGAACATGTAAAGGCTTATCTAAACCGTAGCGTTCTGTTAAAAAGTCTAACTCGGCTTGGTTCGCCATTAACCCACTGTTATCAAGCTCAATAGCATAACTTTCAATCCAGCTACCGGGCGGCAAATTAACAATATAAAACGACACAACTGACACTAATGCCAAGACGATGACCATGTAGCCAAGTCGCCGCAAGAAATAACCTAGCATTGCGTTTGCCTCATATTAAAACGTTGCGGTAGATCATCTCTAAGCATCTTTTCTTTAGCATTTCCACGAGTAACTGCCACAGGCAGTTGCGCGTGCGACCTATGGGAGTAGAAAGAGACCCACTCAGTGTGGGGGAACCAATCCTGGAACTGCTACTTATAGAGTAATTACATATCATTACTTAATTTAAAGAAGTCCTCTGAAGTTTTCTAGGACGCAGTAAAGCATCCTATTAGAGTCATGGTAGCGAACCGCGCCTCGGTAAGCTGCACGCACCATATAGATCAGATCACGGCCGTCAAATTGCCAATCAACATACTGAAACCCTGTTAACCGCATAGAATCGTCATAGCTAAGCCCTGATTCATCCTCGAGCAAGGTCTTGACATGTCGCCAGCTCAGCAGATCATCTGATGCATATAAGGACAAAACGTTGCGCTGATTGGTCCAGCTTGGATCTGTATTGTTGTTGGTCAGCGTTAAGTAGATATTAGTTTCAGGGTCACGGCGAATTGAGAATTTGCTCATGCCCCCTGGAAAGTTGATAAGCCCGTTATCTTTGAAACTTACCCGTTTTCCTTCGTCGTGAATTTCGACAATAGCAGCTTTATCCACTAGAGGTTTGGAGTTAAATCGCAACATATCCCAAAGCTCCCCGCTCGGTGTTTCGACCACGTTACCCTCGAGCCAGCCAGGGTTTTCAAGACTGCCCCAGTCTGCTGGCACCCAACTTGGATCAAAGGCAAGTTTGTTACTCATCGTCCAAGTTTGAGCCTCGAGCAGATTGCCATCCACCGGTGCGGAGATAACACAGGCTTTGAACCCCTTACCCCAATC
>JBCCOX010000310.1:0-6147 GCA_039025155.1 Deinococcota bacterium
ACTGCCAATGACCTTGTCAGCCAAAAGTTAGTAAGCAACAAAAAACTTGCAGGAAAATACCTGAAGGTGTTACGAGATGAAGGCCTCGTTGACGCCTACAACCGCTCACTCAGGGCGTCTCCTGTTCATAAACGTGATCGAGCAGCTTAGTTCACCATGTCAGGGGATAACGAAACCTGTTCTAGGGAGCCGTCATGGCCAAGGCAAGCTTAGCTGCCAAAGTCATCAACCTTATCCAATGGCACGAAGCCCGTCGTGACGGCGATCTGCTTGGCTATGAGGGTCTGCTTGTAGAAGGCTGCAAGCGCCCTTATCATCTTGATGTCACCTTGCAAGGTCAATGGCAATTGTGGCACTACGATCACAACGATCACCCCAAAATTATGGGTCGAGGTAGCGAGGCAGATGTAGAACGGGGCAAGTTAGCTGCAACCATCATAGCGGCGAACAAAATCCCAGAACTACGCAAGTACTTGGAGCCAGATGAACCCGAGGTAGACATTCCGCCGCAGCCTATCAGCCCGGCACACCGTACACTACGCATGTACGGCACTGTTACAGCACTTATTTTGTGGATTGTCTGGGGACTTTACTGGCTCATTCGTTCGCGCCCGCGGGTGGGTATTTTGGCCGTCATTGTACTGATATTTGGCTTATGGGTGGCACATGTGGTGATTAATTGGCTTACAGTTCAAAACCAAAAACGCGAAAAACTGGTCAAGCAAGCGGCTGCACAAGCTGTTATTCAAGCCTCCACACAGCCCCCTCAAAAACCCCCCGTCAATATGGGTAAAGGCTAACTTATGACTAAAAAATATGCCCCCGGATTTATGCCCTCAGTAGATGACACCGACAGCACCTTAGTAGATTCATCACCAGTCGAGATGACGCCGCCAGACGACATTACTATCGCCGAGATGACGCCACCAGACGACATTATTGATGTAAGTTGGCGACCTATCCAGCCAGATACAGCACATGACGCTAATCAGCGTTCAGCTCAGCTTGACCACTTAGAGGTTGCAGAGCCTATTCCTGTGCAGTTGGAATCTGTAGATGCGAAGTTCGGCTGGCTCGAGCCCGAAGCAGAATCTACACTTATCCCAGCTTGGGGGCAACAAAATTGTGGGGCAAACGGTAATCATACTGGGCTCGAGCTAGTTCCTACAGCAGCTCGAGCAGGACTATTTTCTCACAAAAACCAAGTTACACCTAAATCAACATCAAAACCTAAACGAAAGTCAAAACGCAAAAAAGACGCTAAAAACTCATCCACAGCACTCGAGCGACATGTGAATGACTACATCGTCACCGATGACGATATGGAGACAGCGAAGAAGTGGCTCGAGCGCGTCAACGCCAAGCCACATACACAGCAGCAACTAACACCCTCAACGCATACCCAAGTTGAGCCGTTAACCGCGCTCTGGGCGTGGCTCAAGGGTCCAAGTAAAACTAAAACAGCAACCCAACGCAAAGTTGATGGCTCTTTTTGGCTAGACATGTCAGGTGAACTAGGTAGTTCTGGCACAGACTACGGCGGTCGTTGGTATTTCATCTGCGAACGCGACCCCAACGAAACTGACGAACTGTACTTTTTGCGCCACTGGTTCATGCAGGTGGAATTTGCCGAGGGCACAACCGAGTGGAGTGAGCAAGCCTTTATGGACTGGGTTGCCAGCCTGAGTGCAGATGAGCGAAAAATATTTGCGGAAGCTGGTGGGCAGATTGCTGGCGGGCACTGGCAACAGCACGTCAATGACAGCACTAGCGAGCTAATTGACACCATGCGCGAAAGTCAGCAGCGCAGTTCAGTTGATACCGCAGTTGATACTGTTGTCAACGCATTTTTACGGCTCTTTTGAGCTACAGAAAGGATGTTTTTATGAAACGAGCACAGCAACGTGTTTGGAACAGATACTGCTTAGAACACTTTGGTCTTCCTTATCACGACTGTACCTCGAGGCAGCAACAACGTGCTAGGCAGCGCAGCGACTCTTTAAGCACAACGCGCAAGCCTGCCAAGCAGCGCTTTGGCAAAGCTTACAAAGCGGGTTGATAAGGTTTCAAAGAAAGCCTGTAAGCCGTATCCATAAAACCCGTTATTGCTCATCAAGTACGTTCATACTGGGTTCTAACTGCCAACGGTAGCTATCAGAGGGTTGTGTCTGCTCAGCCCAACCGCGTATGAGGTGGTTGTCAGCCCGCTTTGCGGCCATTTCAGTAGCTATAGCCTCGGGGTTCCAATCATCCAAGATACGCTCGAGCAACTCTTTTTGAACGCTCGAGCAGGCAGGGTCATTAGCCCGATCAACCTGCTCTTCGGGGTCTTCAGCTAGATTGAATAGTTGAGGTTCTGCATCATGATAGTAGATGCATTTCCACTCATCTTGGCGAATCATGCGCTGGTAGGTTTCTCCTTGTGGCGCAAACTGATCAGAACAGTACTCCGAAAAGGCTAGGTTGTCCCAGCTCACATCTTTAACCTCAGAGTTAACCTTAGAGCTAACAAGTGGCAATAAACTGCGACCAGGTGAACCCGCAAGTTGATGCGCGCCCACAGCATCAACCAAAGTAGCGGTCACATCAAGCGCACTGACAACATGATCACAGTACTGACCTGCGCTAATAACACCTGGCCAATTCATAATAAGGGGCACTTTGACGGACTCCTCATAAAAGACGTGCTTCCACCAAAGACCGTGCTCTCCAAGCATATCTCCATGGTCTGAGGTGTAAACAATGAGGGTGTTCTCAGCTAAGCCGTTGTCATTAAGCGCCTCAAGAATCTGTCCGATCATAGAGTCAAGCCGGCTGACCAGCCCCCAGTAGGCCGCTCGAGCTCGTAAGGTATCTGCCTCCTTCACATTGTCACTGCCAGTATGTAACCGCCAGCTACGTATAAATGGATGTGCCTCATCTTTAAACGCTCGAGGTTTCGCGGGTGGCGTGATGACTTTATCGTAAATTGCGAAATCTTCCTCGCGAGCTACATATGGAGGGTGAGGAAGCATAAAGCCCACAGTTATTGCAAAGGGATTATTAAGTAACCCTGCTCGCTTCTGAACGCCTAACTGATTAAGTTTATTCACAGCAGCAGCAGTGACATCTTCGTCATGCACTTGGTAAGCGGACTGTCCCTGCCCAGACCGTTCTAAGCTGATGCGTTCAGGTTCTGAAGTCTTATGTAAAACACCCCGATCAACGGGGCTACCCCCTACATAGTTTGGTCCGTGATCCCCAATGAGTCGGTCTGCATAACCATGCAGTTGATCAGGGCCTAGTGCATGCATACGACCAATTAGAACAGGCTGGTAACCAGCTCCACCAATGGCGTGAGCGTGCGTTGGAATGCCAGAGTCAAGTATATGATCATTTGTCCATACCTTGTTTTGATAGGGGTGACGCCCCGTAAGCATGGACATGCGTGATGGTACACAGATTGGCGAACTACAATACGTGTTCGTAAACAAAGTCCCACCCGCAGCTAAGCGGTCAAGATGAGGCGTTTGGACAAGTGGATCACCGTAACAACCAAGAACACTTGGGCAGTGCTGGTCACTGTGGATATAAAGAAGGTTAGGGCGTTCAGGATTAGTCATGAAATGGTAAGTCCTAGAAAGGTAACTTTTGATTGACGCTCTTTCATATTGATTAAGGGTTAATTGTCTCTTCTAAACCCTCAATGATGAGTGTTGCAGCTTGTTCAGGTGTAATTTCACCTAATAGCGTTCGCTGGAAAGTTGGTAGGACAATGGTTTGCTCCCAGCCGGAGCTGCCCGGGAACCTTGTAGGTGGGCCCACGTTTGAAACGGTATCAATTGCGGCCAGGTAGAGGGGATTAGCTTGAACACGGGCGTCACTAGCAGCCACGTTTGAGCTAGGGAAGTAGCCTGTTTTCTCGAGGAAGTTAACCTGGGTATCAACCTCAGCCAGTAGGCAATCCAAGCCCAGGCAGCCTCTTCATTCTTAGGGCTGGGGTCAATGATACCGTTGTAACTCGGTGAGGTATTAGCGATCATCCCAACAGGGCCTGCTGGACGGGCTTGCGCCGAAAACCTGCCGTCGTCTCTAAGGACGGTTCGCATTTCAGCAAGTGATCCAGTATGATGCCAAAGCATCGCTGTTTCACGTTGTGCAAACCAAGGAACATAGCTGTTGATAAACCCTAGCCGTAGCAGAATGTCATTAATTACCCCAAGGCATGAATCTAGCAGTAACGCCCACATGTGCCCTGCCACACCTGATGGCATGAACCAAGGCATCAGTATAAGGTCCGTATAAACCCTGAGAGCTGCTTAGCTCGTTTTAAGGCTAGCGCTGAAACTAAGCCCAATAGAAAGGGAAACAAAACATTAAAAATAGCAAAGACGGCGGTATTACGCACTGACATCCAAAAAACATGATCTGCCATCAACTCTATGAAGTGTTTTAATCCGACAAATGGACGACCAAGTTGGGTGCGCAGTAAAAGTAGTTCATGAAAACTGAGCCAGATGCCATGGGTAATTGGGTAGAAGATCACAACCGAAACCAAGGCAAACGCTGGTATGAGCATTAGATAGGCCCAGTAGCGTATTTCTGACACTCTTCCTATCCAGAAGGCAGGATCTAGCCAGCGCAGGATTGTAGTCATTTGAACTCCACTGCACAATATTGAATAGCGTTCTCCCTAAGCAATGTTTGTCACCTTCCTGTGTCCGTTAATCCGAATGATTCTGCCTCTACAAACCAACACTTTCTTCTAACTGACATCACCTTGTAGCACATGCGCTGCAGGTAGTGGGTCTATGCAACTGGTTCCGTATTTACATGTGGATGATTTGAAAGCACTCACAGACTTACCTTGACTGTATCCAGTGCTGTTGCTTCAATATGCGCTACATCCAAGTTCCAACCCACCCCAATAGTGCTATCAGGAAGACGAACAGTTCCCTGATGAAAGGGAATCGCACCGTTCTTTTTAGACGCAACATCCTCAGGGTCTATAACCAAGTCCTCGTAGTACGTGTTATTTGGTAGTGCTAAAGCTAGGTGGAGGTTCGCTAGGCCGCCACCATGAACCTCTGCACGCATACCATTAGCTTCAGCTAATTGACCGACCTTCATACCTCCTGTAAACCCACCTTTATAGTGTGTGCTGGTGCGCATAATGTCACAAGCACCACGGCGAATAAATTCAGCAGCGTTCCAATGAGAACCGTCGGAGCATTCAGCTGCAAGTATTGGAATGTCTAGGGCGTCACAAAGTTTGCGGTAACTCTCCAAGTCAAACTCACGCATGGGCTCTTCGTACCAGGTGAAATCCAGCTCTTCAAGAACCCTGCCCATGTACAGCGAATCCTGATAATCCCAGATCGCTGAAGCGTCAAGGGTTAACTCCACTTCATCACCAACGTGCTTACGAATCGTTCTACAAAGTTTAGCGTTGGTCTTGACATCCCAAAAACGTAAGTGGAGCTTAATGGAGGTATACCCTTCCTCTAGAGATGCATCAATAACTTCAAGGTATTCCTTCTCGGTGTCGTAACTCGTGGTGGATGCATACGCGGGAATACTATCGCGATAACCACCAAGGAGCTGGTAGACAGGCAGCTTTGCCACCTTGCCTTTAATATCCCAAAGGGCAATATCAGGCAATCCAAAAAAGTAGAGTGGGAACTCTTCCAATCTATCAATGTCCCACATACGCTTCCACAAAAACTCACTGTTAAGCGGGTTCTTACCCAGTAATTCAGGCCCTACACGTCGCTGAATCAAATCGAGTGCAATCCGTCCTTTAGGACCGAGGGCGTGACCCTCGATACCTTCATCAGTAAGAATTCGCAACACACAGGTATAGGCACGATCTGCCCTGTGTCCATCACCTGAACCTGGCCTGTCAACCTGCCAGGTGAAAGGCTTGACTTCTTGTTCGATGAGATGCGCTATAACGCTAGTGATTTTCATCTTATAACCTCCACCGCCGGGTGTTGACATTCTTCATGTGTAGGTTGAATCTCAAAGAAAAAATTTCAGTACGATTTGTAAATTTTAAAGAATTTGTCTTTAATTATATAAAATAAACACCAGCCCATTGAGCCAAACGTTAATATGAGGACTTCATCACCTGTTAAACCCTTTTATTGATATTTCTTAATAGAGAAG
>JBCCOX010000311.1:0-6127 GCA_039025155.1 Deinococcota bacterium
AAAGTAGTAGTGGTCTTCGGTGGCAAGTGGCTCGAGCACAATCCCCAACCCCTCTGCCATACGGCGGGCAAAATAGCTGTCTTCACCCGCAGTAATGCCCCAATCTGCAGGTACGTCTTGCTTGGTGTGATTGTTGTAGTAACCCCATGAGGTTTGCGTTTGGTACGCCACTGCAAGCCGACTAAAACACGGTGAATCTTCATTACACACAATAGGTTTGTTTAAATCCCACGCTTGCACCTTACGCACCAAATTGTAGTAGCCTTGGCGGCTGAGGCCGTTACCGTGAATCAAAATAACATCACTCGCCTCGGCAACTTCGCGGCTGGCGTAGCCCCCCGTGCCACTCGAGCCCACCAACATACCACCTGATTCAGCGCGCGCTAAGTCAATTAAAGACGCAATACCTTGATCACTCTGGATAATAGGGTGCATGCCAAAGCCATACAAATCGTGTTCGTTAGCCACTTCAATGATGACGTTTTGATAACCAGCATCCCGCAAAAATCGAGATGCACCTGTTACTGCTCTGCGCACAGCCCGCCCATCTTGCAAACGCGGTCCCTGTGAGGCATATAACAAACTTACAATCACCACCATGCCCAGCGCATCTGCTGCACGAATCAGGCGGTCAAGCCGGGCCGCGTAGGCACTGTCAAACTGGCTGCCATCGCTACCAAACGGATTGTTGTCAATCGTGCTCCAATCATCAACGGTGAGCACCGGGCCGCCACCTTGCAGGCCAACAGTAAACGCCCGCAGTCCATGCTTGTACCACTCGGGCAACGCCGCAATCAACCCACTCGTATTTGCCTCTGGGTCCCAATGGTCGTGCCCAAATATGGCAAACCGCTCCGGCTGAGCTTTGTCATCAAAAACGCCCTGAATAAAGCGTGCATTCATTAAAAGCCCGTGCACATCGGGCTTAGACCCCTCAATATCGCTGTAAGTGAGTTTCCCGTTTAACAAAAACTTGTCACCTTGACAACTTATGGATGTTGTTGACATAAGCTATTTCCTTTACTGATGTAACTCTCAGTGCTCATCAGATGCATTAAGTCACGTATTGACGCCGCGAAGAACCATGTTGATGACACCATGAAGGCCTCTATACACATGAACGTTCGCAATGTAGTCCTTGAGCTGATGGATACGTTGGATATTCAATGTAACGAAATCAAAAGTCATCGGATATTGCGTTTAAATCGCAACAACGCTGATAGACCTTGAGCTTGACCGTCCTGAACGACAACATGAGACTCTTTCGACTTATGTTGCAGATAATCTGTTGACTACCGTCTACGCTATGCCTCAACACGATGCGCTTGGTTAAATGCCTCTACATAAGGCTGTGCTGCAGCTACACTTTGACGTGTCCAGACATCTTCGAGTTGCAGACCCTCTTGATCAATAGCAGCTCGAGGCAGCCAATACTCTAAGATGACATTGAGATCAGAATTTACTTTTGCTGTAACTAGCGCATCAAATACGTTTTGAATATCCATCTCACCCTCACCAAGGGGTACACCCACCGCTTGAAAACCAACCCCATAAGGATCAACCTCAAACCTGTAGTCTTTAAGATGGAGATTCACCGCAAACGGGGCAAGTTGCTGAATGGTTGTTTCTGGCCATTCGTGGCTAACAATGGAGTTGGCAACATCTAAACAAACGCCTAAATGTGGGTGATTCACCTGTTGCAAAATGTCTATGAGCGTTACAGATGGAAACAAAAAGTAGTTCTCGAGCGCGAGTGTCACACCTTCACTGGCATAAGCTTCAACAGTCTGTTGCAGCGATTTAACAAGTTTGGCTCGAGCCTGGGCCAAATCTTGAGCGTTTAAGGTTGCTCGTACTAGTTTGGCATTCAACGTCGTTGCTAGTTCTAGGTACTGCTGAGCATGACCATTAACAATGCCCTCTGTGCCAAGTTCAATCTCAAGTGCGTGTGACTGGGCGTAACGCGCTATAGCCTCGAGTTCGCGCAATGTGCAACCTTGCAAAGGTACATTGTCCGCAAATTGCACAAGTTCAACCCCGTGACGGACAGCTTTATCCATAAATCCTAAGGGCCCTAGTGGCACTTCTGGTTGCTTATCTTTAAGACCTATTGACCATCTGTAAGCGTAACTTCCCAACCCCAACTTCATTACAACATAGCCTTAAGCAAGGTGCGATATGCCGAGGCGGGAACGTGCTCTTGTGTGATACTTTCCAAGGTATCCATACCCACCTTGTCAATAAATGCGTTTAAGGTCTCCATCATTTCAAACGACGCCGCTAGCGCTTCGGCGGGGTCGCCGTGGCGTGTAAACACATCGTAGGCAAACCAGCCAGACCAGTTGAGTTTACGAATGTAGTAAAGCGCCTCGAGCGTCTCCCACACGTTCACACTGCCTGGCAAGGTATCCCAATCCCAGTGACGATTATTGTCATTAAAATGCACGTAAAAAAGCCGTTTCATGCTGTCTGCAAGGGCAAGTTCAGCCGCTGGGTTTTCACCTGCGTTCAGCGCGTGACCTACATCCATCGTCACGCCAATATTGTCACTGCCAACTTGCGCACAAGCAAGGAGTGTTTTACTCATGCTTGGCAGCACAATATGGTTACGCGACTCAAATGGCTTGTACTCCACTGAAACGCGCACGTCTTGACGGTGGGCTGCTGCTGCTGTTAAACCTTCAATAAGCCACTGCCACTGCTTAGTGTGATCAACTTGGAAGGCGTGGTCAAAGCCGTCAATTAAAGGGCAAACGCTAATCATGTCGGTTCCCAGTTCAACAGCAATATCCATGGCTGTTTTAAGGTAGGTTAGCGTTTTGTCTCGCACAGCTTTATCTGAATTAGTAAGTCCGCCGTATCTAAAGTCAGCCTCACTTTTAATGTTCACATTGACTGCACTCACTGGCAGAGCTGCTTGCTTAATAAGCTCAACGTGTTCACCTGCATGGCCAATATCTTGAGGATAAACAGGTTCAACGCCGTGCGCCCTTGGAATATTTGCAGCAAGCTCGAGCCTATCTTCAAGTGACTTATACGCTTGAAACTCATGAAAGCGGTCGCTGTAGCGCCCTAGCGTACCTAGTAAAATCGAGTTTTGAACGTTCATGTGTAACTCCTGTCTTGCCTCAAGCGAAACAACTCTCGTAGCCAACTAGCTTATGCATATCAACGCATCAACACTAACGCATGAGTGCTAGCGCACATCACCTTATTTTTGGTTGATCTAGCTTGACATTATACATAAGTCTGTGTACAGTGTATACACTACATACATCAACAGGTTTAAAGGGGTTTTTAGGGTGGCTCAAAACGCACGGCCTACGTCTGTGTCGCTAGAAGATTATGCCTATCAAGAATTGCGGAAGATGATTCATCAGGGTGTATTTAAACCAGGCGAGCAATTATTACAGGTGGAATTAGCTGCCCAACTTGGCATAAGTCGAACACCTTTACGGCGCGCCCTAGCAAACCTTGAACATGAAAGGTTAATTGAATTTTCGCCGCGTGGTGAAGCCTTCGTTACGCGTTTCGATACCAAAGAAATCGCAGATATTTTTGAGGTAAGAGCAGTTTTAGAAGCGTTGTCGTGTCGCTTAGCTGTCAACACCGTTGAACGCAAACACACAGCTTATTTACGTTCTTTGTTAACAGCTGCTATGGAGGAAATTAGCCCTGAAGATCAGTCAGCGTACCGTCAAGCTGATATTGAGTTTCATACGTACATTGCTACGTTAGCGCCCAATCCGTTTTTGCAACAACTGCTTGATTCGTATCAGATTATGAGTTTGTCGTTTGCCCAAGGGCTATTAAGAGCACCCACAGAAACCTTTGACGAACACATGCGTATCTTAGATGCTCTTGACCAAGGTGATGCCGACCTAGCCGAAAAAGAGATGCTCGAGCACATCCGTACCACCATTACCTCTATGAGACACAAAGCCGACGCAGTATCAGCAGATACACCAACCGCAGGTGTAGAACGTCGCCGAATATAGAAGCACAAGATAGATGACATCTTCTGAGGCAGGCGCAAGATCAACCAACTTTTTCGTCAACACATGTTGGACATACCTTAAGGAGGCACATCATGCCTAAACACATCCGTAACGCCGTCAGCAGACCTTTCTCGAGAAGAAAATTCTTGCAAGGCTCGGCTGCAACCCTTGGCGGCTTAGCGCTAGGGTCTCAATTCACAACTGCCCGCGCCCAAGGTGCTGGAGTTGAGTTTTGGAGCCAACCTTATGGCGACACGATTGCTTGGAAACGCCTTATTGACGGCCTCGCCGAAACTTTTACAGATGAAACAGGTATTGGCGCACGTGCTGAGATTATCAACTGGGCCAATGCCGGGCAGACGTGGCTCCTCACCGCTCAAGGGGGCGCTCATCCAGATGTTGGCGACATGTATTGGCTTCACTCTAACGCAGGTATCGGCGCTGGTCAGCACGGCCCTATGCCTATCACCCAGTATAAAGATGAATACTTTCCGGATTTAGAAGAACGCTTTTTTACAAGCGCGCTCACCGACGTAACGTGGAATGGTGATTTCTACGGCATCCCGTGGCGTGGCGATATTCGCCCACAGATTTTCCGTACAGATCACTTAGCTGAGGCTGGCTTTGACCGCGCCCCAGCAACCTGGGAAGAAATTACCGAATATGCTAGGGCCCTCACCATACGAGATGGCAACAACGTCACCCGTTGGGGCTTCAACTTTGGCTTTTCGTCCAATGCTGTACAACAACTCATGCCCTACTACTGGCAAGCTGGCGGCGAATTTATGAGTGAAGACGGCCAAACCGCCACAATTGATAATGACGCGATGCGCACAACGCTGAGTTGGATGCACGATCTTGTCTGGGTTCATGGCGCGGTTGATCCTAACTTTATGGAAGTTAGCTCGAGCCCACTAGATGACTTTGTGGCTGGGAGCTTAGCCATGTCAGGCTCCATACCCGACAACAACGTGCGCCGGTTTGAAGTTGAGTTCCCCGAAATTGACGGCCTTTGGGAACTAGAAATTCCAGCAATAGGACCCGATAACCGCGCAGCCTACAGCGGTGCTGGTTACTGGGGACTCCTCTATGGTACCGAAAAAGTTGAAGAATCTCTGGCTTGGCTACAGTTTTTAAGCCGCGACGAAAACATGCAAACCATCACCGAGTACACCTCCGGGGTCAGTCCCAACAAAAACGTCATGGCCTCAGATTTTTGGCAAGACCGCCCTTGGAAACTTAAAATTGTTGAAACCCTCGAGTTTGGCCACACCTCACAACACCCTTCACCTGCGTGGGCAACCATCAGTGCAGGGGATCCCGGCGGCATCGTTTACGACCTCATGTTCAATACGGTTATTCGTCGCAATAACATTGACGATGAAATTGCTACCGCCCAAAGCCGTATGCAAGCTGAGTTAGACAAAGTTTAGGTAATGGAGTAATGAAGGTAAGGGCTCGAGTGTCATGTGCTCGAGCCCTTATTAATAGAACTTTGAGGTGGATGGCGTCTAAAAACCTCTCAAGATACTCACCTCTAGCATCAACATTTGTGACGACTACCATTTTCAAATTTTGATGTTGGCACTATTTCATTCTTAAAGCATTTTTAGATTTACGTAATGCGTGAGTACGCCCCTAAATATGTTGATGGCTTTAACTTTTTTAATATCCGAGTTCACTCTCAAGTTAATTACGTGTCATTGATTTGATCTGTTTAACGACAAACTCTTAGCTACTGTCCGTAAAATTTTACGAAAGGCTTCTACCTTGAAGGGAAAAAATCTTTTTTGCTACATCATGGTGGCACCTGCGTTTATCATGTCTCTATTTTTAGGTATCTATCCTGTCTTAGACACCTTTCGCATCAGCTTGCTACAATACGATCTGCTGCGAGTTGTTAACGAGGGCACACCTTTTGTAGGGCTGCAAAACTACCGCGAGGTTTTTCAAAACCCGCAGTTTATGCAGGCACTTATTAACACCATTGTGTTTACCATTATTGCCGTTACAGTTGTGACAAGTTTGGGGTTAGTTGTCTCCCAACTCTTAAACGCCAACTTTAGAGGGCGCGGTGTTGTCCGCATGATTGCCATGATTCCTTGGTTTGTACCCCCGGTCGTTGCTTC
>JBCCOX010000312.1:0-6108 GCA_039025155.1 Deinococcota bacterium
GACGAGGTGACCGAATACGCTGATACGCCACTTGTACATGCCACTGTAGATAGTTTGGCCAAACACTTTGCTGAACTTGAGGATGTTATGGCGTTGGCTCGAGCAGCATCAGCCTCATGACTGGCCTGATACAACAGCATTGAGCGTTTACTCAGACACACTATTTCTAAAAAGATGACAGCGCACCTGCTGCCCACCAACTTCAACAAATGCCGGATCATCCTCACGGCAGTGCGCAAGCACTTTGGGACAGCGCGTATGAAAACTACAGCCTCGAGGTACTTTGGCTGGGCTAGGAATCTCCCCACGCAAATGGCGAATATTGGGTTTAAACGCTTCTTCGTCCGCAGAAACTACTGGGATAGATGCCAGTAGCCCCTGCGTATAGGGGTGTTTGGGATCACGAAATACATCGGCAGTTGTACCTACCTCAGCTAATTTGCCCAAGTACATCACGCCCACCCGGTCGGCAAAACTGCGCATCAGGCTAAGGTCGTGGGAAATGAATAAGTAGGACAAACTTAGTTCGTCACGCAAGCGCAAGAGTAGCTCAATCACCTTGGCTTGCACGGAAACATCTAGGGCAGAGGTTGGCTCATCCAGCACGATGAGTTTAGGCTTAACTGCCAATGCTCGAGCAATGGCAACGCGCTGTTTTTGCCCACCCGAAAGTTCAAAGGGGTATTTGCTAGCGAAACTGGCTGGCAGTTCAACCATATCCAGAAGCTCGAGGATGCGCTGCTTGTGCTCTGCCCTTGGCACATTGTGAACGTTCAAAGGTACGCGCAGGGTCTGAGCAATCGACCGCCGCGGATTGAGTGACGAACCGGGGTTTTGAAAGACCATCTGCACAGCTTGCTTAAACGCTAGGTCGTGCTGCTGGTCGGTCACAGCTTGCCCGCGCCAGCGCACCTGTCCGCCTGTAGGCGTGTGCAAGCCAACTACCATACGTGCCACGGTGGATTTACCTGAGCCAGACTCCCCGGCGAGGCCAAAAATCTCGCCTTCACGCAAGCTAAACGAGACCCCGTCCACAGCACGTACATGTCCCACAACCCGCTGCCACAAGCCTTTGCGAATCGGGAAGTATTTGCTGAGGCTGTGAACGTCTAGTAGAGGCGTTTGGGCAAAGCTGGTCACAGATTGAGTCATATCAACCACAGGATTGATGGCCTCAGACATTGTGTGAACCTGTTTGATGTGCTGGTTGAGGCTGATCTTGAGGCATACCCGTGCCATCGCGATGTCCACCGTCATAAAGCCAACACGCCGTCTTATGCGATGCCGTCAACGCCACCTCAGTTGGACGGGTTTGGCAGATGCTCATCGCTCGAGCACAACGCGGATGAAACCGGCAACCCGCAGGTGGGTGACGGTAATCTGGCAGGGTCCCGGGAATACCTTCATAGCTTGCTTCACCGCTAAGTTTGGGCACGCAAGCTAAGAGTGCTTTGGTGTAGGGATGATGCGGCGCAGCAAAGAGTTCCGCAGTTGGGCCAGATTCAATAATGCGCCCGGCGTACATCACGTAAACCACATCCGTCATTTCGCGTACCACGCCAAGGTTGTGAGTAATCATGAGCAGAGCGAGGTGTTTATCCACCACGAGGTCATTGAGCAAGTTTAAGATTTCATCTTGGGTAGTTACATCAAGTGCTGTACCCGGTTCGTCGGCAATGAGGAGGGTAGGCTCATTAAGTAGCGCCATGGCGATGAGCACCCGCTGGCGCATACCACCCGAAAGTTGCATGGGGTAGCTGTTATAAATGCGTTGGGGATCAGGTAAGCGCACTTGAGTTAAGACATCTACCACGCGCGCTTTGCGTTCACGGCGGTTGCGACGCTGCCCGCCTCGTCTGTCAGCGTAACGGATAATGTCATCAAGCTGCTCACCAATCCGAAACACCGGGTTAAGTGCGGTCATAGGGTCTTGAAAAATCATCGAGATGTCGCGCCCTTTGAGGGCGTTGCGCGCAGATGTTGATAACCTCAGCAAATCTTGCGCTGAATCTTGACCCGAACCCCGATAGAAAACCTGCCCACCATCAATTTGTGCAGGTGGCGTAGCCAGGGTTCCCATGACGGTTTTCATGGTGACACTTTTGCCACAGCCAGATTCGCCGACCAGACCAACCCGTTGACCCCGGTGCACCTCGAGACTCACCCCCTCGAGCACCTTAGCTGTTCCCGCAAAGCCCTTAAAACTCACCTGCAAATCTTGGATGGTTAAAACGGCATCTTGCTGTACGTCTGCTGGGGTAGTTGATGTTGAGATCGTTGATGTTGAGGTGCTAAACATCCCACTCACCTAACCCACCTCCACGTCGTAGAGGTCGCGTAAGCCATCACCCAGTAAGTTAAACCCCAAAATTGCTACCAAAATTGCCAGCCCTGGAAACATTGACTGCCACCACATATCTGGTAGATAGCCTGCACCGTCGGCGACCATCGTGCCCAAATCTGGCGTGGGCGGCTGCGCACCAATGCCCAAAAAGCTAAGCGACGCACCAATTAAAATCACAAAGCCCGCATCAAGCGTGGTTTTAACGAGTACGGCTGACATACAGTTAGGCAGTAACTCACGAAACAGAATATGCCAACGACTTGCCCCAATAACTCGGCAGGCGTCAATGTACTCCTCTGTTTTTAAGGAACGCACAATGCCATAAACAAGGCGGGTGTGCCAGTTCCACCACAACACGCTGATGGCAATCATGGCGTTAATGAGTGTGGGAGATAGCGCTGCTGTAATAGCAAGAGCCATCACCAACGGCGGAATGGCTAAAAAGATGTCGGTAATGCGCATGATGACAAGCTCGAGCCAGCCTCCTGCATAGCCAGCTAGTAACCCCAACACCACCCCAAACGGCACCGAAAGTCCTAAGACAAACAGCACCAAAAGCAACGAGATACGGTAGCCAAATAGTACCCGACTGAGCACATCTCGCCCGACGTTATCCGTCCCGAACCAGTGCGCCGCCGACGGCGGTTGATGGCGGTTGCGAAAGTCCACAAAAGCATCTGCATGTTCCGGGAAAGGTGCAATCACTGGTGCAAACAGCGCACAAATAACAACCAGCAAGACCAATACCGCGCCAATTACAGCTGATGGGTTACGACTAAACCGATACCAATTGCGCTGCCATGCAGGTCGTTCTCGAGTAGCTTCAGGAGCAGGTAAAGTGAGCGGGGGTCGGGCAACACTCATAAAGTCACGTTTCTCATGCATTGCCTCCACGCAAGCGCACGCGTGGGTCAACATAGCCAACTAGCACATCCACAATCACGTTCACCACCACAAAAAACGCACCAATGACCATCACTACGCCAATCACCGCATTAAAGTCTTTTTGCAAGATCGTCCGCACGCCGTAACTTGCCATACCGGGCCAGCTAAACACCATCTCAACGACAAACGCATTGCCTAGTAAGGACGCAAAGGTAAGTCCTAGTAACGTCAGCGTAGGAATAAACGAGGGTTTCAGCATGTACTTAAAGGTTGTGACCATGTCGGGAATACCAAACGCCCGCGCCGCTTCAATGTAGTCGCGGCGGCTTACGTCAATCATGCTCGAGCGGGTAATTCTCGCAATCTGCCCAATCCCCGTTGCCGACAGTGCCAACGCGGGCAGTAGTAAATGCCGCAAGCCTTGAAAATAAACTAGCCAGTTGCCCTTAAGTAACGCATCTATCGTGATAAGTCCAGTAATATCCGCTGTAAAGTCTGTGCCAGCAGGTAATCTACCCGAGGTCGGCAAAATGCGCAGCACATAGCCTGCTAGCAGTTGCAACAGGAGCGCCAGGAAAAAACTCGGCGTCACCACGCCAATGAGTGAGGTGAGGCGGTTCACGTTATCTAGCCATGAGTCTTTAAACCGTGCTGCCAAAACGCCATTAGGGATGCCAATGACCACAACCAAAAAGATGGTTGTGAGCACCAACTCAAACGTGGCTGGAAACGCCCCCGCAATGTCGCGGTTGACGCTGCGCTGGGTAAGCAGCGACTGCCCCAAATCACCTTGAACAAGCCGGCTCAAATAGCGTACATACTGTACAGGCAGCGGTAAATCGAGGCCCATTTCGCGGCGTAAATTGATGACCTGTTCTTGGGTAGCAGTAGGCCCTAGGGCAATACGCGCAGGGTCGCCGGGAATCACTCGAGCAATAAAAAATATAGTCACAGACAATCCTAAAAGGACAACCACTGACCACAAGACGCGGCGAATGATGTAAAACAAAAATTCCACGCTTACCTCGTCGCGTTGTTTTGACGGTCATCTGATAGCCACATTGATGGTTGATGCGAACCTGTAAACATCAGCTTTACATCCTCCTCGACACTTAGGCTGAGGCTATCAACCTCATGCAAAACTGCATCCAGCTTAAATCTGCTGCTGAAGATAACACCACGTAAAGTGAGTGTTGCTCGAGCCTGCATAAACAATGTCTCAACTTAGTTGATGGCATCACTCTCGAGTTACAACTGTGCGGTCATCCTCGAGCACCTCATCATCACGAGTCGTCGATGAAGCGAGCGTTATCCGTCAACGAAAACTGAGGTGGACAAGGCCACCTCAATAACGTGCTTAAATTTTTTTCAAATGCGTGATGATAGCTTATCCGCAGGTCCAACTGTAACGCGAAAAGTCATAGTCAAAACTTTGCACAGGTACATACTCAAAGCCAGTTAGACAGTTGTCCATCGCGTGCCGGACGGTTTGCACCAACAAGAATGTTGCAGGTTGCAAGTCAACCAGTTGCTGCTGGAGTTCTTGGTAAATGCTGATTTGCTCAGCGGTATCACCCGTGGCTCTAGCAGCATCAATAAGTGCGTCGATGTCTTCGTTCATAACCCATTCCATAGACGCCCACGTTCCTGCTGACTCGCTGTGATACTGCACATAAAACATCGAATCTGGTGACGGATAGGTGGGCCCGTAAAAGACTTGGGTCATGTTGGGTGTTGTCTCAACGTCGCTGGCAATTTCGGTGATGCGGTTCCAAGGTTCAGGTTGTAGGGTGACATCAAACCCAAGCGGTTCCATGGTGGCTTGGAAAAGTAGTGCAATTTCTTCTTCAAACTGCGCGTCTGCTACATAGGCATGGGTAATCGGGATGGAATCTTGACCAGCGTAGCTGCTCTTGGCAATTTCTTCTCTGGCACAATCCAAGTCAAATGTAGGTGCAGCTAAACCTTCCAGCACAAACTCACCGAAGGCTTCTGGCAGCGGCCCAGCGAGTGGGTCACCGGGAAAAATAACCTCGCGGATGGTTTCGTAGTCAGTTGCACACGAAATAGCCCGGCGAATGTGGACATCGTCGGTAGGTGGCACTTGGGTGTTGAGCTTGTAGTAAAACGCGGTTGCCGTGGGGCGTGATTCAATGCGGAAACGCTCCATGCGGTCAAGGGCGTCGTAGGTTTCATTGGCAGAGTATTGACTGGTCATGGTCAGTTCGCCGCTAGCGGCTAGTGAGCGAATGGTGGCTTCGTCACTGGTGACAATAAAGCGCACGCCGTCGAGGGCTTCGTCGTGCCAGCCCATGTGATAGTCCTCAAAGCGGCTAATGCTCATCTGCGCACCACGCTCCCAGGACTCGAGCATATACGGACCTGCCCCAGCCGCGTTATCGGTCAAGAAGGCCTGCCCCATATCGTCTTCATTATTGGCTTCAACCAGTTCTTGATTCACCACAAAAATAAGCGGCACGGTGCTTAAAAAGGGTGAAAATACATCATCGAGTGTAAACTGCACGGTGCGCTCATCCAGGGCAGCTACGTTGTCCGCCGTCAGCACATCTCTAAACAAAAACGCGGGTCCTTGGTCGATTTCTAGGAGGCGCGCCACCGAGTAGACAACATCATCCGCGGTGACAGGTGTACCGTCTTGAAACAGCGCGCCCTCTTTTAAGGTAAAGGTGAACTGAGTGGCATCCTCTGAAACTTCCCAGCTTTCGGCCAGTTGCGGCAAAATTTCGCCGTCGCCGCCAACAGTCACCAAACCGTCGTAAAGGTTGACGGCTGCCATGTACTCGGTGTAGTCGTTCACCTTGGCCGGGTCGATGGTACCGAAAATCTGTACCACATTAATAGTGATGACCTCAGCGTAA
>JBCCOX010000313.1:0-6102 GCA_039025155.1 Deinococcota bacterium
AGAGGGGCGTATTGCCATTTTTGAACCCAGCGATACCAACTATCGTAACTATGACGACTACAGTTTCTATGTCACCACGTGGAACAACCAAGAACTCACTGCTCCCACGCAAGCAGGTAGCTATGAAGTTCGTTACTATGACAAAAACGAAACGCTCATTACCAGCAATACGCTCGAGGTCATTGCAACAACCGCAGGTCTAACCATCCCCGACAGTGTTGAAGCAGGGTATGCGTTCAGCCTTGACTTTTCAGGGCCAGAGGGGCGTATTGCCATTTTTGAACCCAGCGATACCAACTATCGTAACTATGACGACTACAGTTTCTATGTCACCACGTGGAACAACCAAGAACTCACTGCTCCCACGCAAGCAGGTAACTACGAGGTGCGCTATTACGATGACAACGAGGGCTTATTGGTATCAAGGAGTTTAGAGGTAAGGCCCACCACCGCCACAATTACAGCGCCCGACAGCATCGAAGCAGGGTATGCGTTCAGCCTTGACTTTTCAGGGCCAGAGGGGCGTATTG
The DNA here is from genome assembly GCA_039025155.1 of Deinococcota bacterium. Lineage (GTDB taxonomy): Bacteria > Deinococcota > Deinococci > Deinococcales > Trueperaceae > JBCCBI01. The sequence goes on from JBCCOX010000313.1 coordinate 531, forward strand.
CCATTTTTGAATCTGGCGACACAGACTACCGAAACTATGATGATTACAGCTTCTATGTCACAACGTGGAATGACAAAGAACTCACCGCTCCCACCCAAGCAGGCAGCTATGAAATACGCTATTTTGATGAAAACAGCGGCCTCCTGACCTCAATCCCTTTGACCGTCACGCCAACAACAGCCACCCTGAACTTGCCAAGTGAGGTAACAGCAGGCGCAGCGTTTAGCTTTAGTTTTAGCGGACCAGACGGGCGCATTGCCATTTTTGAAGTTGATGACGCAAACCATCGTAATTACAACACCTACAGCTTTTATGTCACCTCTTGGAATGACATCAGCCTAACTGCGCCTGAGCAAGCAGGAACCTACGCAGTGCGTTATTTTGATGGGAACGAAGGCTTATTGGTGTCACAAACTATTACGGTTCGCTGAGAAGCTGTCTTAACCCTAACTGTGCTTGCCGCCAAACACCCTCACACAGCAGATGACGGTACGATAATGTGCCGTGTCTGATACTACGCAATCACCTCCTGCTCAAGATGCCTCAGCTAGCTCGAGTGAGGCCTTACTCACCGGCCTCAACGACGCCCAGCGCGAAGCCGTGCTGCACTACGACGGCCCTGCGCTCGTCATTGCTGGGGCGGGTTCAGGCAAAACGCGCACGGTAGTACAACGCATTGCCTACCTCATGGCCGAACATGAGGTATTCCCAACTGAAATTTTAGCCGTGACGTTTACCAACAAAGCAGCCGGCGAACTTAAAGAGCGGGTGCAAACGCTCATCGGCACGCCCGCCAAAGACCTCTGGGTGAGCACCTTTCACTCAGCCTGTTTGCGGGTGCTGCGAACTTACGGCGACCTGATTGGCCTTGCGCCGGGGTTCGTGATTTACGACACTAGCGACCAGCTTGACCTTCTCCAAGACGTAATGGGACGCATCAACTTTGGTGATGCCAACCCGCGCGTACTCAGAGCGCTCATTGACCGGGCGAAGTCCAACTTGTGGTCACCCGCTAAGCTAGCTGAGGAAGCTGACCGCAGTTTTGGCAATATGGTGGCCGGCTTGCGGATTGACATGTTGGTTGAGGCCTTTCAGCAGTACCAAGCGCAACTTAAATCTAACAACGCCGTGGATTTTAACGATATTTTGATGCGCACGGTGGAACTGTTTGATAAGCACCCAGACGTGCTGGATAAAGTCCAACAGCGGGCTGTGTTTATTCATGTAGACGAATATCAAGACACCAACACAGCCCAATACCGCCTTACCCACCAATTGGCCAATAAATACCAGAACTTGATGGTCGTGGGCGACCCCGACCAGAGCATTTATGCGTTTCGCGGCGCAGATGTGCGTAATATTTTGGACTTTCGCCAAGATTATGATGACGCTGCCGTATACCGCCTCGAGCTAAATTACCGCAGTGTAGGGAGCGTCCTAGAGGTTGCTAACACACTTATTCAGGTAAACGCAGAGCGGCTCGAGAAAACCCTCACCCCCGTTAAAGGTAAAGGTGAGCCCGTTAAAATTTACCGCGCTCACGACCAGCGCAACGAAGCAGATTTTGTCGCCCGGCAAATTGAGCAAGCGCTGGTGGATTACGGCATCAGATACAATGATATGGCTGTACTCTACCGCACAAACGCCCAGTCGCGGGTGCTCGAGGAGGCTCTGCGGCGCGCCAGCATCCCCAGTAAAATTGTGGGTGGCGTGGGCTTTTACGACCGCCGTGAGGTGAAAGATATTTTGTCGTATGCGCGTGCTGCCCTAAACCCCAACGATGACATCTCGCTGCGGCGTATTTTGAACCGCCCCAAACGCGGCATCGGCAAAACCAGTGAAGACAAGCTCAACCAGTGGGCGATTAACAACAAAACGGACTTTATTAGCGCCCTCCGGCAAGCGGAGGTTGTGCTCAAAGGTACGCCAGCCGTCAAACGTATTAAAGGTTTTCTAGAAATTTTTGATGATTTGGTTGAGGCTGCTACGAGCCTTCCCGCCACGCAATTTCTTAAAAGCGTGTTTGACCAAAGCGGTTACCTACAAGCGCTCAAAGACGAAGGTAGTTTTGACGCCCAAGCGCGTTTAGAAAACCTTGATGAACTCTTAAATGCTGTCACTGAGTGGGAAACTGAAAGCGGCGGCAGCATCGGCGAGTTTTTAGATGAAGCAGCGCTACTCGCTAGTGTAGATGACCGCGCCGTTAAAGCAGTAAATGGCGAGGTTGACGACGAAGCTGTGACGCTTATGACCCTTCACAATGCTAAAGGGCTCGAGTTTGCTGTCATCTTCTTAGTCGGGTTAGAAGACAACCTCATCCCCCACAGGTCATCAACGGCAAGTTTGCAAGATATTGAAGAAGAACGGCGACTTTTGTACGTGGGCATTACCCGCGCCAAAGAAGCTCTTTTTTTGGTTCACAGCGAATCGCGTATGACCTTTGGTCGCACCGAATTTGCCCGCCCTAGTCGCTTTTTAGATGATATTCCTAAAGATTTACTGCAAGAGATTGATGTGCTCGGCAATACGCTCGAGACCACCCGCCTCAGCAAGTTTGGGCGCAACGTTTGGCAACCGCCCAGCAGCGCATCCACCAACAGCAAAAGCGATGACCTTACAACCTTTCGCGGCGGTGAAAAAGTCACCCATCCCAAGTTTGGTGCAGGTATGGTTGTAGGAATTAGTGGCGACGGTCCGCGGGCAGAGGTGACGGTTGTGTTTGACAGCGTGGGAAGCAAACGGCTGGCGCTTAAGTATGCAAATTTGACTCCAGTTAAAAGCAGCTAGCACATGGCACAAGTCAAAGTGTACGCATTACGTGAGACGCTCGAGCAGCACCGTCAAACACTGTCAGATGCCATCCACAAGAGCATCATGGACGCGCTCAGTTATCCACCCGAAAAGCGGTTTCAGCGGTTTATTTCGCTTGACTCCGCTGACTTCATCTTCCCTGCTGACCGCAGCAACACCTACCTCATCATTGAAATTTCTATGTTTGAAGGTCGTAGTACAGAGGCTAAGAAAGCACTCATCCGAGGACTTTTTGCCAATATCTCTGAAGCTTGCAGCATTACTCCAAATGATATTGAGATAACCCTGTTTGAAACGCCCAAAGAAAATTGGGGGATTCGCGGGCAACTTGGGGATGAGCTAAGCCTAAATTACAAGGTAGATGTTTGAAGTAATAACAACGTAGGTTTAGCTGTGACCTCGTTCTAGCAGAATGCTAAATAAACCCAGTGACTATTTGGCAGAATGTATGTGCTACATTTGTTTTTGCTAGGAGGTCTTGACCATGCCTCAATTACACTTTTACGTTCCTGAAGACATTGCCAACAAACTCCGTGAACAAGCGAAAGCTAAAAACATCAGTTTGTCTAAACATATTGCCACAATCGTCCAAAAAGAAACCCAGTTAGGTTGGCCAGAAGGCTATTTTGAGGAGGTCATTGGCGGTTGGCAAGGTGAACCCCTGACCCGACCTGAACAACCTGAACTGGAAGACCATGAGGCGTTTTAGCGAGTGTGTTTAATCTATACCAAATACCTGTATTCGGCTCATTAACAATTCCTCGGCACAGCTTAAAGAGCGTTAGCACGCGCGAGTTTGGGCAGATGCCAGGCTTACAACTCGAGGATTGGGAAGTCTAGAATTCTAGGCTAATGCCCAAAAGGTGGCACTACACATGCGCACGTTCATCAACATTAAACACAGCCACGACTACGAGCTACCCGAACACTTTCAAGACGATGATGTTCGCTTTTCAGGTAGCTTAGTACGCTACTTCTTAAACGAGTTTACTCAAGAAGGTGATATCGTTTTTGATCCTTTTGCGGGTTACGGTACAACCCTATTCACAGCCCAAGAGATGGCGCGTGTACCTTATGGTATTGAATACGATGACGCGCGTTATATGTTTATTCAAGAACGCCTTTACAGAGGGCGGATTATCCACGGTGATTCCCTGCGCATTCCCGAGTACAACCTGCCGCGCATTAACATGTCGATTACATCACCGCCTTATACACGCCCGCAAGACCCACAAAACCCACTCAAAGCCTATCAAACAAACGATGGTAACTACGAGGACTACCTCAAAGGTATACAGACAATTTATGGTCATATTGCCAAGTTGCTCGAGCCAACTGCCCACGTCATCATCGAAGTGTCTAACCTCAAACACGAGCTTGGGGTAACGCCATTAGCGTGGCACATTGCTGAACACGTTTCAGAAGTCCTACGTTTTGAGGGTGAAATCATTGTGTGTCGGGATAACTACGGGTTCGGCTACGATCACGGTTATTGTTTGCTGTTTTCTGCCCGTTGATGCGTTTTAAGTATCAGATATAGCTCTGGCAAGCATTGCTGCCCTCATCATCATTTGAGTATCTTCTGTTAGCCTTTTAAGGCTATTCAACGGTTTTAGTCTGACTCTGTGCGTAGTTCCATCTCTACTCTTTCCAAAATACCTTCCCAGTGCTCTAACTGTTCAACATTTAGGTGAGGCTTGACCACCAAGAATGGTTCTTTGTCGGGCTTACCACCACGGCGTTTTCCCTCTGGAATATCAACTTCAACAAGTTCCATGCGAATCGTGTGATCTTGATATAGGGGATCAGCTTCAAACTCTGGAATGAGCTCAAACGGATATAGTCCATGAATACGTTGCCATTCATCTGTAAGGTCATCAGCCTCAATAGTGTACTTCGCCATAAAAATATCAATTCTTTTAATGCTCTTTTGTGAGTGTGCTTTGGACTCTAGTTCACCTTCATAAAAGAAGGTGCGGTGTCCCGCTTCATCATACAAAGCAGATAAACGTCCATATTCACTCGTAAGTAAACTAGAAAGATGTTGCCAAGTGAACTGAGGTTTTAAATCTTCTTCACTGGTAGCGTGGTGAATAAGGTTGGTCTTTGTGTCCAGATAAAGGTACGCATTGTAAGCGCCACGTTGTCCAATAATGAATTGATGTTTCTCTTTTTGTCCTCGAGCCTCTGCAATAATATTTACTTCGTCAAGATTGTGGATGAAGTTCTTATCGGGCATACGAGAAAGCTCTGTGCCATAAATAGTAACCCACTTGTTGAACATACCTAAACCGTTACTAAATGTGTATAGGTCTTTAAGGTCTTGGGGTAGCGTTAACTCGTATTTTGCTTCAACATCACTAATTTCTTCATCTGTTAAGCCAGCGAAATGGATGTGCATGAAAGGACCCACAGCTTGGTTTCTATGAGCTTTAGGATAGCCAATAATAACTTGCCCATCTTTCTCGTCGTGCCCTAGGTAGTCCCAAGTGTGTAGGTTAGTTACAAGATTTTCAATCCATGTGACTGCCATAGATAGCTGCTCCTTATTTCAGACTACCAATATCACTTCTAAGCTAGCACAATTCATCTTCATCACAGATTGTTACCATAGTTTTTCGAGTATGCTGTGCCTTACCCTTGACGGTGTTCGTGCCTTGGCAGTACGTGTACCTAGATGGGTTTGTTAAATTTTACACATGAAGGTTCTCAATTGCCGTAATAATGCATAAGAGAAAATCCTGTCTGAGAGGCTTTTAAT
>JBCCOX010000314.1:0-6094 GCA_039025155.1 Deinococcota bacterium
CCAAGTCGCGTAAACAAAATAAACTGAGGTACCAGCAGTGCTTGAAACGGCATAATCATGCTTACCAGTACAATGGGAAATAAAAAGCGTTTTCCCCTTGCTCTAAGCCGTGCAAATGCAAACGCAGCTAGGGTACACGACACCAGATTACCAATAACATTGTTGATGGTGATTTTGAGCGAGTTGAATAAATACGTGTTAAACGGAACGTAGGCACTCCAACCTTCACGAAAATTTTGCCACTGGATGTCATCAGGAATGAGCTTAGGTGGAAATGTAAAGATTTCTCGAGGCGTTTTTAAAGCTGTAGAGAGCATGCCAACGTATGGCGCTAAATAAATAAGCGCAAGAGGGATGATAACTGCAAAGCTCAGTGTTATCCTAACAGCATTAATAAACGCCTGCTTTTTGTACCAAGGTAAGGTTGGGGTATAGCTAGGCGCACTGGTTTTTTGCGAGATACTACTCATAATGCACCCAGCGTCTGCCAATCGCAAATTGTAACCATGTTATGAGCGCCACAATGATGAGCAGCATCCACGCAAGCGCGGAGCCGTAGCCCATCTTGAAAAAACTAAATGCATTATCAACTAAGTAAAGTAAGTAGACCTTGGTGGCGTTGCCAGGGCCCCCACCTGTCATCACTTGAAAGGTGACAAAGGCTTGGAACGCACCTACTACACCTGTAATGACAACAAAAAACATCGCTGGTGAAATCATCGGTAAGGTGACATGTCTAAACCTTGCCCACGGGCCTGCGCCATCTAAGCTGGCTGCCTCGTAAAACATTTTGGGTACACCGCTTAGTGCGGCCAGCAAAATGATCATAGTTTGGCCGTTTTGCCAGATTGCCATAATGATCATCGCTGGCATAGCCCATGTTTGGCTGGTGAGCCAACCGGGACCCTGAATATCTACCAGTGAAAGACCGTAGTTGAGGAGGCCTACCTGAGGGTTGAGGATCCATAACCACATGATTGCCACAGCCACACCCGTAGTCACCCAAGGCATAAAAAAGATAGTTCTTAGCACGTTGCGACCGGGTATTTTTTGATTGAGAATAGATGCAATCACCAGCGCTACCGCGGTGCCACCAATGACACTGCCAGTACCAAAGTAAAAGGTATTTCTTAGAGAAATCCAGAATAGTCGGTCATTAAATATATCAACGTAGTTTTTAAAGCCAATCCACTCAATGGTTTTAACGCCTGTCCAATTGGTCAAGCTAATAAAAAACGAGGCGATGAGCGGTCCAGCATTAAATACAATAAACCCAACAAGCCACAAGCTAATAAAGCCGTAAAACCAGCGCTCTTCTTGCAGTTCGCGTTTGGATAGTTTTGGTTTAAGACGGGTGGACTTAATCATAAAAAGTAGCTATCTAGGGCTAGGTAGCACAAGCGCGCTTAACCCTAGATATAAGAGAGGTTCTACCCGTCTAGGATAGCTTGGCCAAGGTCTTGCATGCTTCTAAGCGCGTCTGCAACAGATTTGTCGCCGCTGCGCATAAGCTCGAGTTCAGAAATTAAAACATCCTCAACTTCAGGGCCTTTGAGCGACTTGTGAGGGCGGTCTGTTTGGGCATAGTTCTCTAACGCATCTAAGAAATAACTTGCCCCAGCTGGTGCAATAGGTGCGGCAATCCACGAAGGATAGGCAGATTGCCGAGCGGGGCTGCCCCGACCAGATGCACCCCACATGAAGGTCATACCTTCTTCGGAAAGGTACTCGCGCATGTAGGTCCACGCAGCGTCGCGGTTTTCCACGTTAGTAATGCCAAAACCACTACCAAATGAGCCAGTACCCTTCTGAACAGGTCCAGTTGGCCAAGGTGCAACATCCCAAGCGAACGAAGCAAATTGAGCAAGTGCTGGTGTATCCCAAGAGGCAATGGGAGACATGGCTACAACGCCACCTTGCCAAGGTCCTGTAGGAAAGGCTTCACTTTGGGACGCATTGGGCGCCACGCCTTCTTCGATCATGCCTATCCAGAACGAAAAAGCCTCGTTCATTTCAGGTGTGTCATATGAAAGCTGTGTTTCGTCTTCACTCCAACCTTGGCCACCCCAAGGGGTAAAGTGCCCACCTTGGCGCACGGCATTGTTAGAGATGCCAGCCCAGCCCCAAACATTGTTGTCTGGGTCGGTGAGGGCAACGGCTGCGGTCCTCAGGTCATCCATGGTCCATGTTTCATCTGGGTAAGCATAACCAGCCGCATCAAAAATATCTTTGTTGTAACCCAAAATAATAGGCCCGTGATCGTAAGGAATCGCGGTAATTTCGCCCTGTGGTTTATAGAGGTTGAGGGCTTCATCCCAAATATCATCAACGTTAAATTCAACATCGCCAGTGGCAAGGTCGTCAATATTTTTATTGATTTCTTCGGCTGCCCAAGGTGCAGCACGGGTACCGTGAGTGTACACAATATCTGGCAAAATCCCTGCTGCTGCCCATGTGGGAATCACCGTTTGGTGGTCGGGCCAAGTGCTGTACTGTTTGTCAATAACAATGTCTGGGTGGCGGTCCATAAAGTTAGCATCGAACTCGTCTTGGGTGGGTCTGAACTCTGCCCCCCAAGTGAGCGCCATAGTGACTTCTTTAGAATCTTGGGCAAATGCAGTGTTGCCGATACCCATAGCAGACAATGCAACACCACCACCGGTGGCTGCTGCAGCCTTCAAAAAATCACGCCTTGAAACACGTTTACCTAAAAGTTTTTTAATCACGAAATACTCCTTTCTACCAATGCCTCGGTATTACTACTTTTAACGTTGACGTTGACAACATTTAAAGTTTCTAACATCAATGTCGCGCTGAACCTTCTTACATCCTCTCTACCCCGATGTAAGACAACGCTCTCCTAGCTGGGGCGGGACCTATATACGAGGTTAAACACAACCTGTGTGAATGCATTTATGCTCCACCTAAGTTTCCGAAGATGAAATGAAGAATTTGCAATACCTTTGAGTTTTGGTGTTAAGCTTAACATCAGCTTAGCGCGAATATAAATTTTTTGTCAAGCGAGGTGTGGTTTTGTGAAAAAATTGCAAAAATCCACCTGCTTAATAAGATGCCTTGTACACGTGTTATCTATACCTAATGTCTAAATTGGATGTAGATAAACCTTAGTCAAGTTAGCTGATCATCGGCGCAAATCGGAAACATCACTAAAGTTCAGAGCCGTTTTTTGACGCAATTTTAGCCATTTAGGATTGTAAGGAGATGTTTTGCCAGATCAACACACCACAACAGAAACGCCGGGCTTAGCTGGCAAGGTTCAAAACCCTGTGGCAGTTTCAGGCAATGACCCAACACGCGCCAGATGGTTTGCGTCGCTTGGATTAGGGCTATTTATCCACTGGTCGGTTGACGCTCAACTTGGGTCGGTCATTAGTCACTCTATGGTGGGTGCATCCGAGGATTACTTGAACCGCTTTATTTACGATTTACCTAAAACCTTTAACCCTACCCGCTTTGCTCCAGATGACTGGGCCCGGCAAGCGAAAGCTACTGGCGTGCGCTATGTGGTGTTTACCACCAAACATCACAGTGGGTTTTGCATGTTCAATACTCAAAGTACTGACTTTAACGTGATGAACACACCTTACGGCAAAGACATCACCCGAGAAATTGTTGAGGCTTTTCGCAACTGGGACATTAAAATTGGCTTTTACTTTTCACCAGATGACTTTTGGTTTTTGCATAGTCAAGGTCACGAAGTCAGTAGAATGCGCCCTGAAGCGTTACCAACCAACAATCCTGAGCTTATGGCACACAACAAAGCCCAGGTCACTGAGCTTTTAACGAATTATGGGTTCATCGACATGATGTTTTTTGATGGTGTGCCGGTAGGGCTTAATGAACTTACTCGAGAACTATCCCCACAAACCTTAGTGACACGTGGTGACATGGCAACACCGGAACAAAAAATCCCTGATGCACCTTTGCCACCCCCTTGGGAAGCGAATTTTACGCTGGGGACACAGTGGTCTTACAAACCCACGCACGAAACCTATAAGTCAGGTACAAAACTCATTGAAATGCTGATTGAAACCCGTGCTAAAGGAGGTAACTTACTCCTTAACGTAGGTCCCAAACCAAACGGTGAACTGCCCCTCCAGCAAACCGACCGCATGCAAGAACTTGCTTTGTGGATGTTTACCAATCAGGATGCTATTTACGACACAGAGTCTCTACCCACCATTAGAGAAACGCTTAATCTAGACCATGAGGCTTGGTTTACACACAAAGGTGATACCGTCTACGCCATCATTACAGGTAAAGCTTGGGCGAGGGGCGAACGCAAAACGATTAGCTTAACAACGATACGCGCAACTGAAGCCACCGAAGTAGAAATACTGGGGCAGAGTGGCAACGTGCTCGAGTACCACCCCAACGTGAACCCCAAAGCCAGTTGGACCCAAGACGCGCACTTTTTGCACATTTCAGCTATGCGTGCCCAACGCCTCCACAATGATTACAAATGGCCTAATCCAGTCGTCATAAAAATAACCAACGCGACTTGGTGAGAGGATAATTACCAGTGGCAAAAGAGGATAACAACACTGACAACAGCATTGTCATAGGGCACAAACATACGCTCTACTCAGAAATACTAGGCGAAGACCGCCCTTACTGGGTGCATTTGCCATATTCTCATAATGATCCCCCTCATGCACCGCAAAAGTACCCTGTTGTTTACCTTTTGGATGGAGACACCGATTTTCATCCCTTCACAGGTGTCACGACGTTTATGGGCAGGGGCAACAATTATAATTTTCAGATTCCAGAGTTTATTGTTGTTGCTATTCCCAATACAGATAGAGTCAGAGATTTAACCCCAACACACACCACAGTTGAGTTTAACGGCACAGATAATCCCTTTTTGGAAACTAGCGGGGGTGGCGATGCCTTCTTACGGTTTATTGAAGAAGAATTGTTTCCTGAAATTGCATCAACGTATCCTGTCCAAGACTACCGTGTACTCGTTGGGCATTCATTTGGTGGCCTGCTAACACTCCACGCGCTACTCACTAAGCCGGATATGTTTCATGCGCATTTGGCTGTTGACCCTAGTTGCTGGTGGGACAAAGAAACGCTTAAGCGGCAAGCACAGCAACTCCTGACAGCAAAGACCGCGCTTAAAGGCAACGTGTATATTTCTTTAGCATATAGTTTTTATGATGGTGTCGATGATCCAGATGACCCAGAGTTAAATACAACCACAATGCGTGCCTTTGTAGACGTTTTAACCTCTTTTGAATCCCCTGAGTTCCAACTTAAATTTCAATATTTTAATGATGAAGATCATGTCTCTGTACCATTACTGAGCTGGTATTACGGGTTTTTATATTTGTTTCAAGGCTATAAGATAGATACAGATATCTCTAAAGGCTCAACGTACTTAAAAGAACACTTTGACTATTGGTCAAACAAGCTAGGTATACCGCGAAAACCTTTAGAGTGGCATGTCAATGAAGCAGGCTTATATTTTTTGCATACTGCCCAAGACATAGACAAAGCACTCGAGTTCCTCACCATGAACGTTGCCAACAATCCGCACTCCTACAACGCACATCACCGTCTTGCAGAAGCTTACGAAGCGAGCGGCGACAACGAACTAGCTATCGCGCATTACAAAAAGGCTTTGTCTCTCAACCCAGACCTTCAAGACGTACATAATCAACTTCATCAGCTACAAAAAAGCCTTCCCGGAGATACAAAGAAAGGTTAATGCGTTGTTGACATGCTTGAACTAGGTACCAGATGATCTACCAGGCAACAGATGAATCTATTCGCACACACACAGCACCCGACTGGTTTCACGATGCCAAACTGGGCATTTTTATCCACTGGGGACTTTACTCTGTGCCAGGCTATGCACCCTATAGCGATACCGACATTATGACGCTCTTTAAACAGCAGGGCCTAGCGGCCATGCGCCAAAATCCGTATGCAGAATGGTACTTAAACACCATGCAGTTCAAAGATTATCCAACGTGGCAATATCACGTTGAGAACTACGGTGAAGATTTTGCCTACGCTGATTTTCAGCCAAAATTTGAAGACGCATCTGCCAATATGGATGCTTCAG
>JBCCOX010000315.1:0-6093 GCA_039025155.1 Deinococcota bacterium
CGAATGGCCAAACTCCAGTCCGCTGCTGCAATAGGCGCAAACGCCACCCACTCGAGCTCACCCTCGCTAGTTGCCACCCGCATAACACCTGTTTCGCCTGCCAGCATCTGCGTGCCTAACTGGCGCAGGTCAGGATTACCAAGTTGTTCAGCTTCTTCTAAAATACTTTGGTTAAGGATTTTACTGGGGTCTTCATCAAACAGATACAACCCGGCTGAAGAAAGCGCCATAAATTGTACGTCGGTAACGTCGCGTAAGCCCAGTACTACGGGTAAGTCATCGAGCGGCAAATCGGCAGTACTCACACCCCAAAATTCGCGCCCGTTGGGACCGCTTCGGAAAAAAGGTGTGCTGTAGGTGCTCATGACAATGTTGCCCGCACCCTCGTCAAAATAAGGCTCAGTCCAGACTGCTTCCTGTAAGCTGTAGGGCGCACTCCACCATTGATAGTTGCCATCAGTGTAGTCATAAGCAACGGCTGCAATATCTATTTGTTGGGTTGCTACCCGTGCGTTGGTGCCAAAACTCGAGGGGCGATTGCTCGTGTACACAAAGGGTGCAAAAGGTTGACCGTCTGGGCGCTGCTCTGGGTCAAAGGCAATAGCACCGCCAAAGATTAATGGTGAGGTTGTAACATTACCCTGCAAGAGGGTGTACAGGTCGTTATCTTGCCATGTGTCTGAGGTGCTGAGGGCTCGAGCTGTTGTTTCAGCAATGCCTGCTACACCTTCTAAAGCAGCGCTCACACTGTCTGCATAACGAACAACCTGCTCGCTCAACAAAAACTGAGTATCCTCAGTCACTTGCCGACGAATATTGATTAAATTGACAATCAAAAATATAGCGTTGATGAGTATAAAAGGTACAATTAAAAAAATAATTCCTTTTTGACGAAGACTTAGCCGCACGTACTTAACTCCTTCGGGGTTGGATTTTCGTTATTAGATTGATGTCTGAAGATGTTACTGCGCTCGCTCAGTTGACACCTACACAACCACAGCGCTCACACAGCTAATTTAGCAAGCTTAAGTTAAGTCTAGGTGCATTTTTAAGCTAGCCTCGAGCCGCTCTTAAACAGATGCCAAGCTACCTCATGAAGCCTAGAGCTAGCGCACAGGCTGCGTCTTTTGCCTGCCTCACTATGTTGGCAATCATGAATTGATGATGATGGTTTGGGGTCCACACATGACATGGGCGTTGATGACTCATTTGGACAGCCTGGGCTGCTCGAGCAGCTTTGTGTTTACCACGCCCCATACCTAAACACCCTGTACTTTACATGCCCTGTACTGAAGCCCTGTGGTGTTGCCTGTTATTCAACAATTGCACGATACAATCAGCCATATGCCCATTCGCTTGTTGACAACGCTCATTATTCTAAGCACCCTTGTGTTAATGCTCCTTGTGGGTCCTTTGCTAACACCTATTCCCAAACTAGAAACACAGCCCGCAGCCCAACTTGCTAGCCCCACAAGCCAATTTGTGGACGTGGCAGGTTACACCCTTCACTACGACCAGCGCCGTCAGTCAAGTGACGCTGATGCGGCAGTGAGCTATGTCTTACTACACGGATTTATTGGCAATACCTTTGCATGGCGGCAGGTTTTGGATGAACTTACACAGCCTGCCAACATCAATGATGTAAATACTGATAATGTTAGTGAGACTACTGTTAGCGAGACTACTGTTGATGAGACTACTGTTGATAATGTGAAAGCAATCAATGTAAACGCTGTTGCCTATGACCGCCTCGGCTTTGGGCTTAGTGCTAGGCCGTTGCGGAATAGTTGGTCACGGGGTGCTAATCCGTACACCTTTGAGGCACAGCAAACTCGCTTACTCGAGCTTGTTGCGGCTCTCGAGCTAACCGGAGAAGTCATTTTAGTGGGTCATGACACCGGCGCAGCCCTCGCCCTTGCCCTTGCTGAACACAATCCTGAACGGTTTGCAGGTGTTGTGTTAGTTGCACCTGTTCCCGAGGTCACCAGCAACCTGCGGGGACTGTGGCGGCTCCTTATCCGCACACCTCAAGTTGACCGTTTGGGACCGCTGTTTATGCGCCAACTGGCAGGCGGGCCAGGGGAAAACATGTTGCGCTCGAGCTTACCTGACCCAGACAGCATTAGCTCCGAAGTTATAGAGGGATACCGTCAAAACACCCAAGTGGATAATTGGGACAAATCCCTGTGGGAATTAAGCAGAGCAAGTACAAATGCCGTGTCTCCTACACGCACACCCAAAGAGATTCCAGTGCTTGTTATTGCCAGCCGTGACGACCAACTTGTACCCTTTGCAAGCAGTCAAGCACTTGCGCGCGACCTTGCTGCGCCGCTAGTCAACCTTGCAGAATGTGGTCACTTACCGCAAGAGGTCTGCCCACAAGCGCTAAGCCAAGCGATGACCAACTGGGTCACGGACACCGTTTTAGATTAGCTGATGCTCGAGATGCTAGTATCTAGGCTATTGAGTGCTACCCTGGCTCGAGGCTGTATATCATCTGCCGAAACTCCCTTCATCACCTTGTTGCAATGCCAAATGCGTCTACTCACACAAACTCACTGACATCGTCCTCATTGACATCGTCGTTACATACTCCCCATCAAGCGTTGCTTGAGCGCCGTCACTTAATAGCGACAGGTGCGCCCAAGTATCAACGTTGGTACAACCGCCTGCGGCGTGGGCTGCTAGCGTTTTTGCCTTGCTTGGTGAGTTGCGATGATAGCTTTGCAGCTAGCTACCTCACACCAGTGGAATTTAGCTTGTTTACAAGCATGGACATACGCGATCAGCAGCACGCATGCTGGGTTGCTAAAGCTTTACTCAACTACTTTCCCGCTGCTAGCGAGGTGCTTGTGGCAGCGGCGCTACTGCACGATGTCGGCAAAGCAGATGTGCCCTTTTGGCCGCTCGAGCGCATTCTGGTGCATTTTTTAGATAAACTATACACGCAGCGCCCACCTGTGACCCCCAAGTATTCGGGATGGCGTGGCGCATGGCAGCGTAAATGTCATCATGAACTTTATGGCGCTCAGTTAATTTGTCAGCGTGGAGGACGCTCGCAGGTTGCCAGCATTATCCAAACAACACATCAGCTTCAACCAGCACATCAGCCGTGTGTGTATCAGGTATGTGACCTAAACGAAGCTTCCACTGCGTCTGACACAGGTATTGCTGCAGCGCTGCTCACCTGTGTTGATCAGTGGTTTTAATCACCGGTTTTAATCACCTCGAGCTAAGGCATTTTGTTTGCGTGTGAACGGGTCAATCCTGCAGCATGATGCTTTGAATGATGCTTTGGCAGCCTCGTGTGACTTAGTAGGTGAGACAAAGATGTTAAGGCGACTAAGGCAGGTTCATCACGCTGCCAGCAAGATGAAGGTGCTATGATACCCGCACGCATGAATACGGTCAGTGTGGTGTTAGTCACAAACGTAGGTCAGGGCTTTGGTCGTGCTGTTGCACTTGCTTACGGTCAAGCAAATTACGACGTTGTCTGTGCCGACAGAGACGTTGACTTAGCATCTAAAACCGCTGCTGAGATAGAAGAACTTGGCGGACAAGCTATTCCTATTCAAACCAGTATGACCACCTCCGCAGAGGTGCGCAAAGCCTTTGACAAGGTCTTTGAGATTTTTGGAGACTTGTCTGGCGTGGTTCATGTGACGAACTTTGACAGCCGTACCTCCTTTGAACGTCTCAGTGAAGGTGAGCTAAGTGAACTTCTTGAAGAGACTATTTACTCAACCTTAGTGACCTTAAAAGCGGCCAGCCGCTACCTCGAGCATGCTTGGATTGTCTTGATTGGGCCGCCCTTAAACGCCCGCGAACCGCAGATGGCAGCGGTGCAAGGCGCACTTGAACACGTGACCCAGCGCTACCGCGACACGTCCAATGATGTCACTATTAACTTGGTTGTGCCCTCGAGAATAGCCTCTGACCCTTTTCACGACGCCCCCCTTGTAGAGAACGTGATGTACTTGGGCGCAACCAACAAAGGCGTGAACGGCCAGCGCGTGATTGTCAAATTGCCGCCGCCACCGCGCGTCATCGAGTCACTCTTGCCTGAAGTTCGCGCTGCGCTCGACGACTCTATGGGACAAGAAGAACTTGAAGCAAGTGTGTTTGTGGGTGCAGCCTCAGTGCTAGATGGGGCCAGCTCACAGGCGGCGATCACGCTAGATCAGGACGACGCAGATCAAGATACTTCTGCTTATGAAGACGATGCTGATAGCGATTTTGATGTTCTAGACGACGATGCTGATGATGACGATGTTCTAGATGACTTTGACGACAGTGATTTTGATGACGATGACTTAGGTGATATTGATTTAGATGATGCTGACTTTGACGACGATGATAGCGATCTGGACGCTGATGACTATCCTAGCAGCCCCTACGCTGAGCACTATGCTGATGCACCACTCGAGGCAGACGCAGATGACGCCCTCTACCTTGCGAATAGCTTAACCCCACCAACAGAAGATGACGGCGTAACCACTGACGACGATGACGACGCAGACATAAGCTACTACGGTGACTATGACTATTACAATGATTACAATGAGCTAGCCCAAGACGACATGAACTCAGCCACATCAACATCCCATACCTCCTACGAGGACAACTTAAATGATGATGCAGATGATGGCACAGACGACAACATAGCCGACGACTTAGCTGACGGCGCAGACAGCGATACTGACGACACGCTAACAACTAACTACCCACATAACCTCAAGCGGCAGGTGCGCAATTAATGCCTTCTCACCCAGTGCAATGTCACCTAGTGCAATGTCACCTAGTGCTATACCAACTCATACCCAGTGTTGAGACGCTTAGCGCGGCTCGAGGCCTGCGCCCGTGAAATGCCCTTTTTGTGGTTCTATTGACACGCGCGTCGTCAACTCACGCCCCTCCGACGAACATAGCGCCATTCGCCGCCGCCGCGAGTGTGACAACTGTGGCCGCCGCTTTACCACCTATGAACGCGCCCAGTTTGAGGCGCTTATGGTGGTCAAGCGCTCTGGTAAACGTGAAGCGTTTAATCCTGACAAGCTTTTAAACAAACTCTTAATTGCGTGTAACAAACGCCCAATTAGCGAAAAAAAGTTGCGCACCTTTGTCTACAGTTTTGAAGACCAGATTCCTGGTCAAGAAATTCAAGCTGAGGACATCGGCATTCGGGCACTTAAATTTCTTAAAGACTTAGACGATGTGGCCTATATTCGCTTTTTGAGTGTTTACCGCGATTTTGACTCGGTGGAACGCTTTATTGAAGAAATTAAAGAGCTGGAAAACAAAGAGGGTACGCCTTCTAAGCAAGAAGCTGATGGCTCGAGCCTAACTGCCTAGTTCTTTAACTGCCTAGCTTTTTAATTGCCTAGCTCTCTGCACAATCTTGAGCATGTCATCATCTCAGCATGGCGCAGCACATAAAGCTAAGCGGGCTTGCTAGACTAAGCCATGTCTGAATTTTCTTCGAGCAAACTCAGCCGCGTCTTGCGCGAGCCAGTCAATAGCCTCACCCACATGGCGGGGGCAGTGCTTAGCGCAGTTGGGCTTTTTGTACTTATCTGGCTTACCCGCGGCCACCCCAAACAAATGGTCAGTGTCATCATCTACGGCGTCAGCCTCATTTTACTCTACAGCGCCAGCACGCTGCACCACGGAGTCCACGCCAACATGTACTGGCGCAAATGGCTCAAAATTTTTGACCATGCTGCCATCTATGTGCTGATTGCTGGAACCTACACACCACTTACGCTCATCGCTTTGCAGGGTGAACGAGCCGCTTGGGGCTGGTCGCTTTTTGGTGTGGCTTGGGGGTTTGCCTTGCTAGGACTGGTCTTCAAACTCTTTTGGATTGACGCACCCCGGTTTTTATCTACCGGTTTGTACTTGCTCATGGGCTGGCTGGCGGTCATTGCCATTGTGCCGATTAGCCGCGAGCTAAGTACAGCTGGACTTATTGCCATGGCCGCAGGTGGCGCGTTTTACTCAGTTGGTGCAGTGATTTACGCCCTCAAACGCCCTAACTGGTTTAAGCACTTTGGTTATCACGAACTTTGGCACTTGTTTGTGCTGGCTGGCAGC
>JBCCOX010000316.1:0-6092 GCA_039025155.1 Deinococcota bacterium
CATGAAGTGATTGAGGTTGCTAGGGACATTTCTAGAAAGATTACTCTACTAGGCTATAATGTTACAGATAGTATCAATCTTTTATAACTTCAATCACTTCATCAAGAATGACTTGCTAGCGATTTCCAGTGACCAAGTGCATAACCAAACTTAAAGACGACGCGAACATTCATCTGATTTTTTGTTGGGCAACGTTTTATTTATGCTGCCATGGCATCACTTTGGTCTCGAGCCACTGCAGCCCGTACGTCAGTAATGCCCCTAACGCCATCACGGTAATAAGTCCAGCATACATTTTGTCCACCGCTAAAATCTGCCAGTAATAATAAATTACAAAGCCCACGCCCACCTGCGCGCGAATAAATTCCACGGCAACAATAACAATAAGTGCCGTGCCCAACGCTAGGCGCAAACCTGCAAAGATAATCGGTAGTGCCGCCGGAATAATCACATGCCAAAAGAGTTTGAGCCCGCGTGCACCAAAGTTATGAGCAGCTTCTAGGTAGATGCTATCGATATCTCGCACGCCTGCTGCGGTGCTGATTGCCACTAGAAAAAAGGCTGATATAGCCACCACAGCAACCTTGGGGCCTTCCCCAAAAGGATCAGGAAACATCAGCATAAGCAGTGGAAAAATAGCAATTTTAGGGAGCACATAAAGCGCCGACAACGTGCCATCTAACATTGTACGCACCGTCTTGTTTAAGCCCATAACAATACCAATAATCAAACCCGGCAACATACCAATTGCAAAGCCAATAAAGACCCGCCCCAACGTTGCCAACACGTGACTCTCACGGAAGAGTTCACCTACCGCATTAAAGCCACCCTCGTTGAATGCACTCACAGCAAGCCACGGACGCCCTAGCAAACTTGTTTGGTTAAATCGGTCGTAGGTTACGGTTAAATCCCACAGGGCAACGGCTACCCGACTTGGTGGCGGAAACCACGTGGCGCTCAAAATGCCAGCACGCACGATCACCTCTGCTATGAGCAAAAGTAAGACTGGAAACCCCCACGCCAATATTCGCTCGAAACGTTGCCGTTGTTGGATATTGAGCTGTTTTTGAAAGACGTCAACTAGTACGGTTAGAAGCACAAACTGGCCCACAATCAGCAGCCACCAGTAAGACTGCCATAACCCTAATAACGCCGCACCTCCATTGATAACGGCAAACCCCAAAAGGACTGTCATTGCACTTAGCCACGTTGGGGATGTTCGGGTCGATGTGTTTGCTAAGCGTCGTGTTGTCATGCTCTCACCCTCATGCTGCGACCTTGTGAACTTCGTCTTTGAGGGCGTCCCAGACAGCCTCAGCAAGTTCGTTGAAGTCTTTAGTTCGCGTTGTGGCTAAGCTGCGCGGGCGGGGAATATCTATCTCAAAGGTTGTTTTGAGTGTTCCTGGATGCGCGGTCATCACAATTACACGGTCACCCAATAAAATCGCTTCTTCAATACTGTGGGTAATGTAAACCACCGTTTTGCGGTTAGCCTCCCACAAGTTTAGTAGTTCTTCTTGTAAAACCGCTTTCGTTTGAGCATCCAGCGCGCCCAGCGGTTCGTCCATCAGGAGTACGTCTGGGTCGTTGGCAAGCGCCCTAGCAATCGCCACGCGCTGTTTCATACCGCCCGAAAGTTGACTGGGGTAATAATCTGCAAACTTGCTGAGGCCAACGCGGTTGAGCCACACGTTGGCTGTTTCCAAACGCTCACGTTTACCTACCCCACGCATTTCTAGCCCAAAAGCAACATTGTGTAAGACCGTCTTCCATGGAAAAATAGCGTATTCCTGAAAGACAACACTAGTGAGTGGCTTACTGGATTTTGTAGGGGATTGCTGGTCGTCTCTGGTAATCGTTAGGGTTCCTGAGCTGACCTCACTAAGGCCAGCAATCATGCGTAAAAAGGTGGACTTGCCGCAGCCAGACGGACCTACAATACAGACAAATTCACCTTCGGCAACCTCGAGACTCACGTCAACAAGCGCGTCAACGGTGCCTCGAGCTGTATCGAAGCACTTGCCAACGTTTGACGCCACAATTTTAGGGTTCATAGCCTCAGGTTTTACCTTACTTGCTTATGACTTGCAAGATGAGTGCCCACTGTCTTCGTCACATCACCACTCAATCCAAGCTAAATCACCACATCTCATGCCTGACTACTGAGCTGCTTACGTGTTAGCGAGTAAGTTGAAGATAATTCTGAGGAGGTTCACTGTGGCAACTAAACTGACAGATGATGCGCTCGAGCAAGCCCTGACTGATAGCGCATGGAGCTTACAAAACGGCAAATTACAACGCAAGTTCAAATTTAATAGCTTTGTACAAGCATTTGGCTTTTTGACCCAAGTCGCCATCCATGCTGAAAAAATGAACCACCACCCAGAGATTTACAATGTTTACAATAACGTCACGATTGACCTAGTGACGCACGATGTAGATGGGATTAGCGAGCTTGACCTCGAGCTTGCCAAGATTATTGACACCTTAGCAACTTAGCTCACGTTTATATCCTGAGCCATCCAAAGCAAATGTAAAACTCTGTGACACACTGTAACGCTCGCGACATGCAGGCTTTGCTATGCTAAAATGTGATTTTGGTACGAACGTCCCTTTACAGCCTCCCGCAATTGTGCAGTGTTGGCTATAATTTACTGCTTGACAAATCGCCTGATGACACATCCGTTCAGCAAGGAGGGCACAATGCCTGAATGCGTCGGTGTTCGCTTTGATAACGGCCCCAAAATTCATTACGTAGAAGCACCCACAGAAATTCCTGAACTCAACACGCCTTGTGTAGTGACAACTCGGCGCGGCTTGGAAATGGCCACGCTCCGTACACTGCGTAAAACAGTGGACAAGCCCATCGGCCACTGGGTGCGTGCCGCATTTACAGAAGATATGGAAACGCGAAAGCGGCTTGATGATAAAGCCAGAGACATCAAATGGCTTATCCGTGCGCGTGCCCGCGAGAGTCTTAAAGGCGTCAAAGTAGTACGCTTAGAATTTACGCTGGACGAAAGCGTGCTCATCATCAACTACAGTGCAGACGATCAGGTCTCACTTAGACCACTTCTGCGCGAAATTGGCAAGCACACCACAGCTCGCATTGAGTTTGTGCAAGTTGGTCCACGTGACCAAGCCCGCATGATCGGTGCACTGGGTGCGTGTGGCAATGGTACCTGTAGTTCTAACTGGCTACAAAGCTACGGTAGTGCCACCATTCGCATGGCTCGGGACCAACAGTTACCGCTCAACCCGCAAAAAATTAGTGGTCCTTGTGGCCGGCTTATGTGCTGCCTGCAATTTGAGCACGGCATGTACAAAGATTTGTTGGCAGGTATGCCTAAAAAGGGCAAGCGCGCTTGCCATGAAAGTACGGGCCAATGCGGACGGATCAGCAAATTACATCCACTTAAACAAACTGTCAATATTCACTTAGAAGAGGGTGGGAGCGAAGAGTTTCCAGTGAGTGAAATTGTGTTGAGCAAGCCTCCTCAGCAGCGCTGACACAGCTTCTGTAACACAGCTTTAATACCTTCCAAAACACGGGGGTGTCACACAGGGGTGTCTTGTTGAGAATGATATGAGCTTATTTATAACCTTGGATGCTAGTTGGTGAGCTTGATGTTGATGGCGTTGATATAGGCTATATGCGTCAAAGACATTATTGATGAATCTCACCATAGTTGTGCAAACAGCTTCTCATGTATTGACGAGGTTCTCAACGTCTCTATACAAACTTGGTATCTTCAAGATTTTTACGCTTATGTAGGTCTGTGACGATATATTCTACAATTCTGACAGTGCTTTTTGTTGAGGTTTATATCGTTTGCCGCGAAACTCGATGATTCTTTGACAACACGTCCTTATAAACCTACCCAGTTGATGACGCCATGTTGATGCATATCATCTACCTAGATACAACTATAATCAGACAAAATAGTGTCACAGACGGTGTTTTAAGATGAGGGTAGTGGTAGTTGTCCTGAAGCTGCGCTATCATCACGATATTGCTCGAGTTGAACGACACTCCGCTGGTTGATATTAGTCCTTGAGATGACAGAACTACCTGCTATAAGTTGTCCTAAACACACTATGAGGATACAGCTATATGATGGATGAAACACAGCTTCCCGCTTTGCGCAGCACCTTTAAATTGCTGCGTACACCCGGGCTGGGCGCGCGCAAAATAAAACAACTGTGCGACTACTTTGGCAGTGCTGAACGGGCCTTACACGCAGATGCAGATAGCCTAACAAGCCTGCCCGGCTTTGGCCCAAGCCACGTTAAAGCTATTGGCAAAACCCACCAAGATACCCGTATAGACACATGGATTGATGCTGAACTCGAGCGAGCAGCTCGTTTACATGTCAAGCTCATCTGTTATGGCCAAACTGGCTATCCAAAGAGTTTGGCGAATATTTATGACCCGCCAGCAGTGCTATACGTTCGTGGAAACCTGCCTGACATGCTGCAAGCAAGGCTTGATCACCTGCGCTGCCTTGCAATTGTAGGCACTCGTGACCCTAGCAATTACGGCCTCGATATGAGCCGAACCTTAGCTCAGGAGCTTGCCCTTGCCGGGGTGAGCGTCGTGTCTGGTTTGGCGCTTGGGGTAGACGGTGCTGCCCATCAAGGCGTGTTAAATGCCATCAAACAACATTCGGACGCTGCGCCAACAGTGGCTGTGTTGGGGTCTGGGGTAGATGTTACCTACCCTTACAAACACAACCGCCTAGCTCAAGAGATTGTGGCAACAGGTGGGGCCATCGTTAGCGAGTACGCTATTGGCAGCAAGCCCAACGCGCGTCACTTTCCGGGGCGTAACCGTATTATTAACGGGCTTTCAGCAGGTACGTTGGTTGTAGAAGCTGGTGCAAAATCGGGTGCGCTCATCACCGCAGATTACGCCTTAGAAGAAGGCCGCACTGTGCTAGCCATTCCGGGGCGCAGCGGCGACACACGTGCCGAAGGGAGCTTAGGCTTATTAAAACAAGGGGCTGTTTTGGTGACAGCCATGCAAGATATTTTAGATGAGTTTAGCTGGCAGCATGTGGCGCAATCATCAACCAACTCAGCTACACCTAACCTAATGACACCCAGCCTAGCTACAAACGACGTGGCTACACCTAACGCAGCTACATCCAGCACAGCTATACATAGTGCGTCCGTAAGTTTATCTGAAGCTGAGCGGGCACTGCTAACTATTATCTATGACCGGGATGCAGTATTTTTGGATGATTTGATTGCAGCGAGTGGGAAGTCTGCTCAAGAATTACTAGTAACATTAACGATGCTCGAGCTACAAGGCGCAATCAGCTTGAACGCACAAGGGCGGTATCAAGCGCTAAAGCGGCCTTGATTGATAGTAAGAGGCTCGGATTAATAGTAAAATACTCGAGCCTTTTGTTATGTCAATTGTAACCGTCACGCTTCTTTTAGACCTTACCAGAAACCTTGATAAACTCCGGAGGGGATAGTTGAGGTTGTTCTGCTACGCCAAGAACAACCTTATCTGCTCTAAGCCAAGGTTGTTGATGTGCTAAAAACGGACGCTCACTAGCTAGCCACTCGTCCCAAAAGGCTTCAACCTTAGTACCGCCCCCATCACGAGCAATACCTTGCAACCTTGCTTGAATGTAGTCAGATTGAACCCAGATAAGTTTGTTGATGTAACGCCCAAGTTCTCGCCGACCAGCCCCAACACCTTCAAGAATGACAAACTTGCTAGTTGATGGTACTTCGATAGCGCCCTCTCGACCATGATGTTTCCAAGCTTCTGGTTGATATGAGACAGCTCCATGCGCGCTAAGTGGTTTGAGAACATGTTCTATGAGAACATCTTGCCAATCAAAAAACGAATGATGCCATGCAATATCGTCTGTATGAATAACCAATGCATCTGGAAGAAAACCCGCAAGTACTGAAGCCATTGTGGATTTACCGCCACCACTGCGCCCATCAATAGCTATGACAAAAACACCTGTCCGACTACGTTCCATTATAAGGTCAGCGACAAAGTTGTGAAGTGCAATATGCTTCCAAGGAGCAAAATTTAGTTCTTCCGAATATAAGTTCATGGATTTGAG
>JBCCOX010000317.1:0-6079 GCA_039025155.1 Deinococcota bacterium
GCAACGGGTGTTATTGGGGTGGATGTTGGCGGTACCAACGTCAAAGTTGGTCTGCTGACTGAAGACGGCAATTTACACTACAGCACGTACTTCAAAACCCAATCTCACCGTTCACCTGAAGTCATTTTGGCAGATGTAGCTGACGCTGTAGCACAGGTTCAGCAGCAAGCTCGAGCTGATGGTCTGTCAGTTGATGGTGTCGGCATGGGCGTGCCTGCAACAACCGACTTGGCGCAGCAGCATACGCTCATTATGCCTAACTTTGCAGCAGGTTGGTTTGAATTTCCGGCTGCTGAAGTTTTGGGAAACCGTACAGGACTTAGGGTGAATCTTATCAACGACGCACGTGCGTTTGTCCTGGCAGAAAGCAAACTTGGTTCCGGGCAAGGTTGCTCTAATGTGTTCGGCATCGTCCTCGGAACAGGTGTTGGTGGGGGCATCGTGGTGAACGGGCGGTTGTATTTGGGCTCGAGCGGCCTAGCTGGCGAGTTTGGTCACTATATTATCGACCCGCATGGTGTGCGGTGTGGCTGTGGCAGTGTGGGCTGTTTGGAAACAGTTGCCTCGGCCCCCGCGCTTGTGGCTAGCGTGATGCGGCCCCTCTTACACGGTCGCAGTCCCATTCTTTACGACATGGTTGAGGGTGACTTGAACGCATTAACCGCAGAACATATTAGCCGTGCAGCAAGGGAAGGTGATACTGTCTGCCTCGAGGCACTTCAGCATGTCGGTGAAGCACTTGGGATTGCAACTGCCAGCGTTGCCGTACTCATCGGTCCTGAACGCATTGTGGTAGGTGGTGGTCTAGTTGGTGCTTGCGACATCCTCTTTCCAATTATTGAAACGACGTGGCAACGTCATGCGGTTGTCCTAGGTGATCACCTACCTCAACTAGTGACTGCCAAGTTAAGTGATCCTGGCGTGATAGGTGCAGCACTATATGCGCGTCAGGTTTTGGAAGAAATGCCTGTAAATACATCCTGAAGGAGCTCACAAAGACATTAAAATCACTATATTTTGAATTTAAAGTTGGACACAAAGAAAATTACACGCGAATCTTTAAATTAAGCCATAAAACTCGAGCCAAACCACATCATCAAGAATGATACTCAAGTATCTCAAAATCCCATCTAGGAGGACATTTGTATGCACAAAATCACTATGTTAGGTAGCGGGCTCATCGGCATGTTTTACACCATGACCTTGCACGGGCAGCGCAGTCGTGATCGGGTTGAGGTTGTTTACTCGCGCAGTGAAGAACGCGCCAAAGCCTTTGCTGAGCAGTGGAATATCCCCCATGCCATGACGGACATGACAGCAGCGATTCAACATCCAGACACGTCCGTTGTAATTGTGGCACTGCCAAATAACCTACACCTCGAGGCTGTTAAGCTGGCGGCTGAGGCTGGCAAAGCTATTCTCTGTACCAAACCCCTCGGACGCACCGCTGCCGAGGGCAAACAAATGCTAGATATAGTTGAGAAAGCAGGTGTCTTTCACGGTTACCTCGAGGACTTATGTTACCCACCTAAAACGCTTAAAGCGCTCGAGTCCGTACGCGCTGGTAGCATCGGGCGTATTCTGTGGACACGTTCACGCGAGGCTCACCCCGGACCGCACAGCGATTGGTTTTGGGATAAAAGCATTTCAGGTGGCGGAGCTATTATCGACATGGGCTGCCACTGCATTGAAATTTCCCGCAATTACATTGGTAAAGAGGTTAAACCCCTCGAGGTCATGTGTTGGGCAGACACCCAAGTTCACCCCATTGACGCTGAGGATAGTGCCGTCGGACTCGTCAAATATGCCAGCGGGGCCATCGGTCAATTTGAGGTCAGTTGGAATTTTCGGGGTGGCATGGATTTACGCGATGAAGTTTCCGGTACCGAAGGCACCATCACCAACAACCACTGGCTCAGAACCGGCTTTGAGATGTTTACGACCGGGGCGTCCTCTGGCTATGTCGCTGAAAAAGCTGAGAGCGACAGCGGCTGGCTCTTCCCGGTTGGTGACGAAGTTGTGGCGCTAGGCTATGTGGATATGTTTACGGATATGCTCAACGCTATCGACGAAGGTCGCAAACCGATGGAAGACTTCTACGATGGCTATGTCGTGAACGCCATTATGGACGCGGCCTATGCTTCGGTTGAAAGTGGTAGATGGGAACCTGTTGTATTGGAAGACTGGCGCGGTTCAGAAGATATCACCAGCAGCGCTGGCTTCACCAGCTACGACGACGATCACTGGCTTATGAAAGAAGAAAAAATGCCAGATGGTAGCCTCAAGCTTATCCTCAAAGAAAAAGCCAGTGGCAAGGTGATTCAGCGCGTTAGTTGAACGTGAAATAATTAAAACTTGTTGTCTTTGTCGCGTTCAGCCCAGCGTTCAAAGGCACTGAACGCATCTGGAATGTTGCTTTTAGGTTGGTTAGGTTCGTCTTGATTTTGGGCTGTGTCTGGGGCCGTGTTTTGAGCTGCAGATGTGCGCGGTGTGGGTACTGTTTTTGCCGCTGCTGGACGCAACAAATTACGACGTGGTGCTGCTGGGCGCACGCTAGGTGTAAACGAGTTCGTTGGCGCAGGTGCGGCAAGAGGGCGCTGGTTTTGAGCTGGTTGCTTTGGAGCTGGCTGCTTTGAGCTGGCTAGTTCAGGTGATGCTGCGTGTTGTGCGGCCTGCTGAGAACGCTGTGGTGCAGGGGTTGGTTGTGATGCCGGCCGAGGGTGTGAGGTTGGCTTGCGCGTCACGGTTGGGAAAGACGGGGTTGATGTGTTTGCTTGGTCTCGTTGAGATTGCTGCCGAGACGTAACCTGAGACTTGGCCTGAGATGTAGCTTGTGCTGACACTTGCTGTGGCGTTTGGCTGGGGGGTTGTTTTTGTTGGTTTATTCGTGTGTTAGCGGGTGCAGAGGTGGTGTGTTGAACCCGTAAGCGCGCCCGCTCTTTCATTTTGGCGCGTTTGGCGTCGCGGTTACTTTGGCGCTTGGCTGAGGGGTTAGGTGACGGGTTAGCTGTAGCATCTGCTTGAGAGCGGTTTGACTGTGACGGTTGGGCCCGGCGTGGGTTGGCGGCTGCAGCTTGGGCGGCTCGAGCCGCTACTGACGGTGTAGCACTGCTGTCTATGCCAATAGGTGTGTTTTCCGTATTACTGTCCAGACTACTTTTAAGCGTACTCCTCGAGGGTTGGGTACGAGACCGCATAGCAGGTTGTGAAGCAGTTGCAGCATGGAGGGCTTGCTGTAAACCTGCTGGGGTACTTGCTGAAGGTTGCTGGCTAGGTGTACTTTTCCGGTTGTCGCCGGTGCGCTTATTGTTGCTGCGTTGAGCTGCTGCTCGAGGTCGCTGACGTTTGGCTGCTTGTGTTGTGGCTTGTGTTGTGGCTCGAGCTGCTGGACGCGCTGCTTTGTCTGACTTCGCTGCAGGCCGAGGCCGCCTACCACCTATGGTGAGCAAAAACCAAAAGGTGGCAGTACCAAGAATAATGACCATGTAAAAAAGTAATGCAAGGTTAAGAAGAGGTGGCAGCGACATCACCTTGCATTATGACAAAAAGCTGCGAATAAGTCACGTGAGTTAGTTAATGTTCGTTAGCATGTTGTGTAATGTATGAAACAAGCTAGGGCGTTGTGCCTATTATCAACCCCTGTGACGTTGCTAGGTAAATGGCGTCATTGAGAATAGCCATGTTATGAATTTCCTCAATCTCATCTAACCATGTATCCCACGGCAGATTTACCCAGGTACGACCATCATTGAAGGAGACGGAGATACCACCTCTTTCGCTCATACCCTCTTGTGACCAACCTTGGCGCGCTACAACAAGGGCATTGTTTCCAAAAGCTAGTTGAAGTGGTCGACCTTCACCGAATATTGATTGTGGTGAAAAGTGAAATGCCCAAGATTCCCCGTTATCTTCTGAGATAGCGATACCTTGCTCGAAACTGGCATAGAGTACTCCCTCATGGGGGTAGATGCTCTTCGCAGCATTACTATAAAGACCATTATCTTCATTACGGACAAGCCAACTTGCACCATTATCTTCAGAAATGTAAATGCCTTCTTCTGTGGCAATGTAAATAGTGCTGCTGTCACTATCGAAGAAAAGATCATTGATGGCACGAGCATCCAGGTTTTGAGAACCCGTGCTAACCGTTTGTGTGGTCCAAGACTCGCCTGCATCCCTAGAAATTGATAATCCTCCCGTAGTAACCGCAAACAGGGTAGACCCAAAAGGATAAAGGGCTGTCACAACATCGCTTGCTAAACCATCTTGCATGGTTTTTCTAATCCGTGTACCCTCTCTATCAATAGATATACCGCCGCCTTGCACAAAGGCAAAAATCTTATCGTTGGCAAAATGTACATCTCCAGCAAGGGTATTACCTTGTAAGCCGGAAAGGTCTGCTTCTATCCATTCTTCGGTCAGGTCTTGTGACAACAAAAGCTTGCCCATCCCCGTTCTAGCGTAGAAAAAGTTTTGGTAACCAGCTATGCTCATAAATTTATCAGAGTCATCTCCAACGTATCTTGGAGGCATGGTTTGCCACGTTGCACCACTGTCATTTGAAAAGGCTAGTTCATGAAAGTTAACCGCGACAAGTGTGTTGTTGATAGTAAATATATCTGAATGAGAGAACTTTAATTCAAACACGTCATCAGTGACTGTTTGCCAGCCTAGGTCACTTGATTTCCATACACCAATATCGCTGCCTACATAAAAGTTACCCTCGTGCACCGTGACGCTGTAAAGGGATAGGTCCCTCCCAAAATCTCTTTCACCGTAAGTGGTTCTCTCTCGCCAAGGATCATCCGACGAATCGAAACTCCCATACCCATAGGTTGAATCCCACCCATCCGTTTTAAACTCGAGGTCACCTATGGTCAAGTCTGTCCTAGTGAGGATGGCCAAACCCCCACTCGCTGAATCAAAATACATATCGCGCACCTCAACTCAAAAGGCGTTCGGGTGTCACGCGAATCCTCAGAGACAATACGTCCCCAACCCCAAGTCCCCTGCCAGCCAGAAAAATCACTATTTAGTGAGGGCAACACATCTTTGGCGTAGTACAACCCCTCTGGTGTCATCGCAAAAAGCAGTTGCTGCTCGGGATCAAAAACAATACCAGTAACGGTGCCATCGAACAAACCTAACCACCGTGTGCTGCCGTCATCGCTTAAGCGCTCATCAGTCGTAATGTATAAGCCTGTATCTGTCGCCGCAAAAATATAGTTTTGGTAGGTTTCAAAGTCATGGACATGGCGGCTCTCTAACCCTGTCACCCTGTGTTGTATTGTGCCATCACCATTTAAAACGTAAACCATACCGGCTTCAATTTGATACGGTGAGGGCGTCTGGTCTAGCTCAAGATCAGTTACCCGAGTCCACGTTTTACCCTGATCTAATGATTGAAAGGCTTGTTCATAGCCACTAGAGGCCCACACTTGGGGCAAGGCGTACATCACACCATCATCATGCCGAAAGCCATCAATGGCAAAGCTGCCTATTTGTGTGTTGTTAGCCGCTAAGGGCCCAAATGATAACGAACTTCCGTCCTGTGAGATGTACCCTTGGAGCGAATCCACGGTGTAAATCGTGTTGTCCTTTACGAGATGATCTACACCTGGCCAACCCTGGTCGCGTCTTGGCGAGACTTCAAACGGGACTGTCCAAGATTGACCGTCATCAAAAGAATAAGAAATATATACATCTAACCAATCTGAAAAATTTTCGGACCTAAGCGTGGTGGTGGTATAGGCAAGGGTGGTTCCTTGTGCATAGATCTGGTAGGCATCACTTTCAGAAGCGGCAGCGCCAGAAGCAGGAACATTAAGCTGCTGCCATAAAGCACCGTTATCTCGAGACCGAAACAGTGACCCCGTTCCTTTCACACCAGCGTAAAGATTACCTTCATCTGCAAAGACAGCAGAAATGTTGTTACTATTTGATGTACCTGATGTTTGCAGCCCTGTTACGTTCCACGTTGCTCCTGCATCTAACGAGATAGCTAGCCCTGTGGATGTACCCAGCATCACCGTGTCGTTACTGGCATGCACAACATGGATGGTGCTATCTTCTCTAAGCA
>JBCCOX010000318.1:0-6069 GCA_039025155.1 Deinococcota bacterium
GTAGCGTCTGCATGTGGGGCGTGTTGAGCTGTGTTCAAGTGATGCTGAGTATGTTCAGATTTCATCACACCGTGTTGAGAAGATGTTGAGGTTAATGGTGCTGTTGTGTCGTCTGTTGAGGCATTACTTACTGTAGAGCACAAACCAGCTTGCGCGCTCATTGTGGCATCAAAATAAGGTAGGTGAAACAGGGTGCGGGCAAGTCTTACGGCTAGCGGATTGTGGGCATCTAGACTAAAAAACCACACGCCCGGTTTCTGTGCTTGGTCTTGGGCAGTTACATACGTGCGCAAGTTGATCTCTGGAAAAAAAGAGATACCTGGCACGCTAGGAACCCCTCTAGGACGCACGTGACGCATGACAAATGGCACGACGGCAATATAGGCATTGCCGTGAAAGGTATCTATGCTGAGACCGGCTGGAATGTGTGGGCGCAGCAGATTGGCAGAAATAGGCCAGTGCATAAACAGCAGGTTGTGCCACTGCATTGACATGACCCAGTGACGCTCGAGCACATGTGCTGGTGTAAGTCTGGCTAGCGTGGATTGTAATACCTTCATCAACTTAGTTTGGCATTAAATTCAGCGATTGACTAGGACGATGGTTCACACAAGCCATGTGGTTTTTTGTTAGATATGTGTTGAATTGACATTGGATGTGTTGGAGTGTTTACATGCTTAGCCAACATGTCCTTATGAGCTTGCTTGCAAACAGGAGGGCGCATCTCGCCTAAGCTAGAACAATGATCATAGCGAAGTTTGCCGTGTTGAAATACCATCACATAACTGCTCAAGATGGTTCTGATACTGACATGTGTTGTCTAAGTGGAGACAAACTACTGTGAGCAAAACAGCTAATGATGTGAAGCGTCATGTCCTTGTACTTGGGGACCAGCTCACGCGCGAGGTAGGCTTGCTAACAGCTGAGCAAGACCCACAGACAACGTCTGTGCTGATGATTGAGTCGGTGGAGCTAGCTAGCAGCATGCGTCACCACAAACAAAAGCTGGTGATGACCTTTGCCAGTATGCGACACTTTGCAGCAGAGCTCGAGCAAGATGGCTACTTTGTAAGCTACTACCAAGCGGCAAAGAGTTTTACAGCGGGCATCAGCCAATATCTTGAAGAGTATCCGGGGGTAACGCTCGAGCTGCTTAACCCCAACGACTACGGCTACACAGACATGTTGCACCAAGCTGCAAGAGATGCTGGTGGCGACTTAAAAACGCATCCGAATCCCCTTTGGTTAAGTGACGGTGAGCTGTTTACCAATTGGGCTAAGGGTAAAAAAGAGTTGCGGCTCGAGTACTTTTACCGCACCATGCGCAAACGCCTAAATTACCTTATGGACGGCGATCAACCTGCTGGCGGCACGTGGAATTATGACAGTGACAACCGCAAAACGCCCAAAAAAGATCATACCTTTCCAGAAAAACTCACTTTTGAACGTACCAAAATTACTGGTGAGGTGATTGATTATGTTGAAGCAACATTCCCCGATCACTTTGGTACAACTGAGGCGTTTAATTATCCCGTCACCCGACAGCAAGCACTTGATGCGCTTGACCACTTTTGTGAGACCCGCTTGCGCGATTTTGGCCCCTTTGAAGACGCGCTGGTGCAAGGTGAGCCGCAGCTCTACCACAGTTTGCTCAGTGCGCCGCTCAATACGGGCTTACTCACCCCACACGAAGTCTGCGAGACGGCACTTAAATATGCCGCAGACGGTCGCCGCAAGATTCCTCTCAACAGCATTGAAGGGTTTATTCGCCAGATGATTGGCTGGCGTGAGTTTATGTTTCAGGTGTATCACTACAAAATGCCTGAGTTTAAAGACGCCAACGCTCTAGGGCACGCGCGCGACCTCCCTGACTTGTTTTGGACAGCCGAGACCAAGATGAACTGTATGCGGCAAACGCTTGACCAGCTTGTGCAGCACGCCCACAACCATCACATTCAGCGGCTTATGGTTTTGGGTAACTTTGCCCTGCTTACGGGGGTGAATCCGCAAGAACTCTTGAGCTGGTTTACAGCTTGCTACATTGACGCCCTCGACTGGGTGATGGTTCCCAATGTCATTGGCATGAGTCAGTATGCAGATGACACGTTTACCAGCAAGCCTTATGTTGCAAGCGCTAACTACATCAACAAAATGAGTGATTATTGCACGTCCTGCTATTACAAACACAACAAGACAACAGAAGCGAACGCTTGCCCGTTTAACAGCCTCTACTGGGAGTTTATTGACCGCCACGAAACCCGCTTTAGCAGTAACCCGCGCATGAACTTAACGCTTGGCAACTGGCGTAAACGCAGTGATGATGCTAAGCAGAAGGTTCGGGCGAAAGCCAAAGATGTGCTGGCGTTGCTCGAGGCTGCTGAGCTTTAGCTCTGTAGGCGTGTGTGTTAGCGAGAGAGAGGGTCACTTGCAACCTTCGGGAGGTATTCAAAGACTTTGCTTGCTGGGGCAGGTTTGCCAACGTAATAGCCCTGTAGTACGTCACAACCGTGTTCAACTAAAAAGGCAGCTTGAGCACGTGTTTCTACACCTTCAGCGATGACGGTCATACCCAAGTTGTGGGCCATGTTAATCATGGTGGCACAGAGCGAAGCGTCGTCTTGATTGGCAGGTAAATCTTGAATAAAACTGCGGTCAATTTTGAATTGCACAACCGGCAAGTGTTTGAGGTATGCAAGTGAGGTTGTCCCCGCCCCAAAGTCGTCCATGGCAATGCGAATACCTAGCTCGCTGAGAGTTTGCAGTACGTCGTTGGCGTGGTTAACGGCATCTGCTACCAAGTTTTCGGTAACTTCGACGACAAGCCGCTGGGCTGGCATGTCGGCATCACTCAAAAGGGTTTTAATGCGCTTTGGCAAGCTAAGCTGGTGCAGATCAGCGGCGGATAAATTGATGGCAACGTCTACTTGGTGACCTTCTGCGTCCCAAAACCGCTGTTGTTGCAAAACCTGTTTTAAGACCCAGTTGGTCACTTGGGGCATGATGCCAGCTTCTTCTAAGACGGCTAAAAACCTGTCTGGGGCTAGGGGTCCTAAACTAGGGTGATGCCAGCGCAAAAGTGCTTCAAGTTCTACAAGTTGCTTGCTTTTAGCAGCTACTAAAGGCTGATAATAAACTTCTAGATAGCCCTGTTCCAAATGTGACCAAATATCGCGCTTGAGCAGGCTTTGTTCTGCAAAACGGTCACGCAGCACGTTATCGAAGACAACAAGCTGTCCTAAGGCGTGCTGTTTGGCGTGTCGTAGAGCCACATCTGCGCTGCGCAGGGCGTCGCTACTGGTCATACTGGGCTCGAGCATGGCAAGTCCAGCCGACACAGAAATATCTGGTAGGTGCGGCTTGCGTTCAGGGCTCGAGTCATGAAGCACCGTGCGGCTCGAGGCGCGAATGCGTTCAATAACCCGCGCAATCGTACCGTGAATCTGTGCTTCATCAGTAGCGTTCATCACTAGTGCAAATTCATCGCTGGCAGTGCGTGCGGCCATTATTTGACTTGCTTGTGTCTGACCTGTTTGCTCTTTGCGCAGTACGCGGGCAACCCGTTGGAGGATGGCATCACCAGCCGCTTGTCCAAAGTCGCGGTTAATAAGGCGAAAGTTATCAAGGTCGAAAAAGACCAGCGCGCCGCAGTCGGGTAAACTCTCCTCTAGCTTGCGTTGTAAGGCCAAACGGTTGGGAAGCTCTGTTAACGGGTCTTCAAAAGCATATTCAGTGAGCTTTTCGCGGATAGCCCTGCGCTCGCTAAACAGCGCACCCAACAAAATACCTGCGTGGGTGGCACTCAGTAGGCCTGTTTGTAGGGGAATAATATCATCAGCACTCAGGTAGCCATTGGCAAGTACTAACACCAGCGCGTTAACAATCAACACTGCAAACGCACAGCGTGCAAAGCCGTTGCGCGCTGCTGCCCATAGCAGAGGCAAAAAGAGGATATAGTTGTAGTCTAGCCCCATAGGGCCACGGAACCCAGCCACCACAATCAACGCTGAGCCAATAATAGCTAGTACTTGCAACACATCAATAATGCTGATGGGTTTATGTGAGTCTACAGTTGTAATCCAGTCTTCGGGCAAGTCAACTGCATAAAATTGAGGGAATTGCCGGGCAAATACCATAAAAAGAGGCGCGATTGACGCAATACCAGTAGCATCACCGACAATGTATGCAATAAGGTAAAACAGCACTTGTTCTGTAGGTAAAAACCCCATGTTGGTGTAAATTGGGATAGTAATAAATCCGTCTAGAGCCGGGCCAACTAGCGCACCAAAGATCATAAACATGGCAACATCTTCAAGGCGGTAAAGGCGTGGGTCAAACTTAAGGTGTTTGAGCAAAAGGGCGATGCTGCCGTAGACAATAAGCTTACTCGAGGCATAGACCAACAGACTCACTGGAAACAGTTCAATATCTGGAACACCTAGCCCAGCATTGATAAGTTGCGAAGCAAAAGGAGCAAGCCAGACAAGCCACCAATAGCCTAGACCTTGAGTAACCAGCAAAGTGAGCACCAGCATAGACACAGGTGCCCATAACGACACTAACGGATCAACAGCTAGAGGTAAGGCAATATGACCGCCTAGATTGACACTCACAATAAAGAGTACAGTGACGATGAGTGTTCTGTGCAATGTAGGAAGTTTTAAACTCATCTCATATTATTATGTCAGAAACATGAGACGCAAAAAGCAAACGCAGTGAGCATTTGTCTCAATGAAATAAAAAAGTGTAAGTTTTGCTACCATTAATGAATGCAGGTTTTGCTGTAAAAAGCTTGCTACCTGACATGCGTGATCAAAAGTAGAAACGTTTAGCATGTCATGGGAAATTCACATGATGATGGCGGAGAGAGAGGGATTCGAACCCTCGGTAGAGGAAGCCCCTACACCGGTTTTCGAGACCGGCCCATTCAACCACTCTGGCATCTCTCCTCAATATCATTAGTTGTAAGGTGCGTTACCGTACGATGTGCTATAGATATTTGCTGATGGCTGTATCAATGTTGATGACACCATCAGATAATGCATGGACAAATACTGCCTTAAGTTTATCACAGCTGCCTACAAGATGATTTACAAACGCTGACGTTATCATCAATTAGAGAATTAGAGGCGCTCCATGATGCCCTGGGCAGCCGCCTCGTCGGTAATGAGGACATCAATGTAGCCGCCGCGTAGCGCGCCCAAAATCGCGCGACTTTTTTCTTTGGTACCAGCTACGACAATTACAGTATCAATTTGTTTGAGAGCGTCTAGGCCAATCGAAATTGTGCGTCTGTTGAAAGGAATGTCCATGACGCTGCCGTCATCGTTGTAAAACTGGGCGCACATGTGACCAGCAGCGCCTTGCTGTTGCAGTTTGGTGAGTTCTTTTTGGTTCAAATAGCCCGTCCAGATGAGGCTCGAGACATTAGCTGCTAGTGCACCAATACCCAATAGGGCAACATCTGCTTGTTTACCAATCTCGAGCACATCCTGCACTAGGTTTTCACCCGTGAGCAGATCGCGGGTGCGGCGGTCTTCAACCAATAAGGGGGCGTATAAGTAGCGGTAGCTACCGCCGTACTTGTTGGCAAGGTTACGCGATAAATCTAAGCCCTCAATTAATGGATTATGCGACCCTAGCGCGCCAATAAGCTGCACCACGCTAATATTTTGTTTGGGTTGCGGGCGAATGTATTTGATGGTGGCTGCTAGCGAGCGCCCGTACGACATGCCCAAAATCATGCCGTCACAAATATAAGTATCCAGCGAGGTGGCTGCAAGTTTGCCTAGCTCGTCGAGGACATCTGCGTGACCAGCAGGTAAAATGCTCACCTGCTTAAGTCCAAACTTAGCTTTAAGTTGTTGCTCGAGCTGGTTGTAGTTTAACCAATCATGGTGAATGGTGATTTCAACTAGACCAATGTCTCTCGCCGTTTGTAGTGCCCGCGAGACAGTTGAGCGAGAGGTTCCCAACTTGCGGCTTATCTGCAGTTGGGTGAGCCCTTGGTCGTAATAAGCTTGGGCAATTTGGAGCAAAAGCTGGATGTCGTCAGTTGTAGGTTGGGTCATA
>JBCCOX010000319.1:0-6045 GCA_039025155.1 Deinococcota bacterium
TGAACACATTTGTCTATCTGCGTCTAATAATCCATCCCGTTATCATCCAATTCGCGTAAACTAGAAACATGCGTTTTGCCTTACTCATTCCTGCCCTCATGGTGCTTGTTGTTATGGTGAACGCGGTGAATATTTGGACCTATCCTAGCAGAGCCCCCGAGCGCTGCCCCGCCGAAACCCTTTTGGTCATGGGTGCAGCCCAGTACAACGGTACGCCTTCGCCTGCCTTTCAGCGGCGCTTAGACAAAGCGTTTGAGTTGTATCAGGCTGGCTGTACTGCCCAAATTGTGGTGTCTGGCGGCAAACAGCAAGGTGATTTAACCACCGAAGGCGAAGCGGGCGTTGCCTACCTAAAAGATTTGGGTGTACCCGAACTAGCACTCACAGCAGAAACACAAAGTGAAACCAGTGTTGAAAACTTGCGGTTTAGTCGGCCCTACATTGAAAATACCGAGCTTTTAATTGTCACTGACGATATGCACGCATACCGCACGTGGTGGTTGGCACGACACTTAGGGTTAGATGCTGTTGTGTCCCCGGTGCGCACACGGGGCAACCGCGTGCGCTACGCTTTCCGCGAGCTAGTGATTCTCACAGCATATGAAGTGGGTATGGTGCGCTAGCAAGAATCTTCGTGCTTGCCGTATATTTTTCTCAAGTACATAACTTCAATCCCTAACAATGTGGTATTTTCGTGGAAATGTCTTCATGAGGATGATGACGCTAAAGACAACCTCGAGCCAGAAAATCATTACGTCTATCATCAAGCTGATGTTATTTACAATGATACGAACGTGTTCAGAAGCTGCTAGGCTAAAAACCTTTGGGGATTGGGGTGCGCTTTTTGCCATAGGAGTGACGCGCTAATCTACCAGCAAAGGAGTGTTAATATGGCGTTAACTGCAGAACGTAAAAAAGAGATTATGCTCGAGTACGGCACTGGCGACAACGATACAGGGTCAACCTCGGTGCAAATTGCCCTACTTACTGAGCAAATTCAAGTGTTAAGTAATCACTTGCGCGGCAATGGTAAAGATCACCACGGCTTGCGCGGGCTTTTGCGCATGGTGGGTAAGCGCAAGCGTTTACTAAAGTACTTAGAGCAAAAAGATTTTGACGGCTACAAAGCGTTAATTGCACGTTTGGGCATTCGCCGTTAAGTGATTGTTCAAACCCTCATTTGAACATGTGAATTGGGGCAAGCTTGTCTTGCCTCTTTTTTATTGATTTTTTCTACCTTTAGTTCTACAAACCGAACATTCATAGCGTGGCAGTCACCCCAAATGTTATATTGACCCACTGGCTTATGAAATAGCGTCACACATTTGTAAGATGAAAACTCACTACAATTGACAAGAATATCTGTTTATAAAAGTATCAATCATTGCGTCAGCTGATGTGTGTACTGAACAACTATTGACGACAGACGGAAGAATTTATAGAGGCTATACATTTATGTACTAATTTGTTTGCAACGTAGCGGTTTAGTTGAGGTCAACGTTACCTATACATTAGGGTATTACCTGGGGTGATTGCTTGAACCTCAAAAGAATATTTATGGCGATAACAACCTCAACAATAACGAGTTTAATGCCACAACGACATTATGATTACACATACTTCATGATTACACATACCTCAAAGGAGATACTGTGAACACGCCAGCAGCTAAGCGTTACACCACCATGCTGGGCGGACGCGAACTGACCATTGAAACCGGAAAATACGCCAAACTTGTTGCAGGTAGCGTGATTGTTCGCTACGGTGATACCGTTTTGCTTGTTACCGCGCAAATGTCAGACAGCACTTCCCCATTAAGCTTTTTACCCCTAACAGTTGAATACGAAGAAAAACATTACGCTATTGGGAAAATCCCCGGGTCGTTTCAGCGTCGTGAGGGTAGACCCGGTACGCGGGCTGTGCTAAACGCACGCATTACTGACCGGCAAATTCGCCCGCTCTTTCCTAAAACTTTACGCAATGAAGTCCAAGTGATTATCACCGTACTGAGTGCCGACCAAGTCAACGACCCCGGTATTTTGGGGGCAATTGGGGCGTCTGCAGCGCTTAGCATCAGTGATATTCCGTGGGACGGGCCAACTGCGTCGGTGCGGGTGGGCTATGAAGATGGGCAGTATATTCTGAACCCAACCACCCAACAGCTCGAGACATCCCAGCTTGATTTGCTGGTCGCAGGTACAAATGATGCCATTCTGATGGTCGAAGCGGGTGCAGATGAGCTTTCCGAAGAGATTATGGTGGGCGCGCTCGAGTACGCACAAGCAGAATTACAAGCTGTTACCAACCTCATCCAACAGATGCAAGCGGAGATCGGCAAAGCTAAAAGCGAGTTTGAGCCTGCCCTGGTTGCTGCTGAAGATGATATTAAACACGTCTATGATGCAGCCGTGAATGCCGGGCTAAAAGATGCCATTCTTACCCCCAACAAAAAAGACCGCGCCAAAGCCACCAAATCTTTACGTAATGGGATTATCGAAAATCTTGTACCAGATACCGACGCTGAGGGTGCAGAAGGGCGTATTGAGGGCTTAAAAGCTGCGTTTGGAGACGCGCTACAACACGAATCACGCCGTTTAGTGTTAGAAGAAAATTTGCGTGCTGACGGCCGCCAACCGGACGAAATTCGGCCCATCTGGATTGAATCCGGCGTGTTACCACGCGCACACGGCTCAGCTGTGTTTACGCGTGGCGAGACCCAAGTTTTGGGGGTGGCTACCTTAGGTGCTGGGCGCGATAACCGCCTAGTTGATGACCTCACCCTAGAAGACAGCGAAGAGTTTATGTTGCACTATAACTTCCCGCCTTATTCCACTGGCGAAACCAAACGTATGGGCGGTGTGTCGCGGCGCGAGCAAGGTCACGGTAACTTGGCCCGGCGGGCCTTGGAGCGGGTTGTGCCCAGCAAAGACGACTTTCCGTATGTCATTCGGGTAGTGGCAGAGACGCTAGAGTCAAACGGCTCGAGTTCCATGGCGTCAGTCTGTGCAAGTTGCTTGAGCCTCATGGACGCAGGTGTACCGATTCGCAAACCCGTTGCCGGCATTGCCATGGGACTTATTAAAGAGGGTGAGAATTACAAAATCCTCAGTGACATTTTAGGCAGTGAAGACGCCCTCGGCGACATGGATTTTAAAGTTACAGGTAGCGAAGATGGCATCACCGCGCTGCAGATGGACATTAAAATTAAAGGCATTACCGCAGATATTATGCGTAGTGCGCTGGAACAAGCAAGGGCCGGGCGCTTGCACATTTTAGGGCTCATGGGTGAGGTTCTTGCTGCACCCCGCGCAGAGGTCTCTACGAAAGCACCCCGGATCTTAACCGTCCAAATTCCACCTGATAAAATTGGGGCTGTTATTGGACCAGGTGGCAAACAAATTCGTGAACTCGAAGCCATGGGTGCCACCATTGAAATTGCTGAGGATGGCAAAGTCACCCTCTACAGTGCAGACGCCAGTGCTGCTCAAGCTGTTAAAGAGCAAATTGAACTCATCACTGAAACACCTGAAGTGGGCAAAGTCTACGACGGCAAAGTTGCCAAAATTGCTGACTTTGGCGCGTTTATTACCCTGTTTCCGGGGACAGACGGCCTCTTGCACATTTCCCAAATTGCTGAAGAGCGCGTTGAAAACGTGCGCGACTACCTCAAAGAAGGTCAAAGTATCTCGGTTAAAATTGCCGGTATTGACGACCGCGGCAAGCTTGACCTTGTGCGTCCTGAGTTAGAAGGTAAAGTTGCGCCTAGGCGTCGCGGTGGCGGTAGACCTGGTGGTGGTAGACCCGGAGGCGGCCGTCCTAGCGGCGGGCGTGGCGGTGGTGGACGCGGACGCCGTTAACAGCCTTAGCATGTGAGTTGGGTAGCTTAACACTGATACGCTCGAGCATTGTCTCAACCACATTTTGACACTCGCACATTCTGACACTCACACACTCGACACCCGCACATGAGACCAACCCCGTAGATTGAGGTGCAAACCACCTCGTCTAGGGTTGGGTGTGGTCATAATGATAGGGTCTAGTGTTGAAGCTATGACTTTAGAGGCTATGACTTTAGAGACTATCACTTCAAGGGTTATGACTTCAGAGGCTATGACTTCAGAGGCTATGACTTTACTGTTGGCTCGAGCCATACCCAACACGCCATAACCAAAATGCTCTATTATTACAATGCTCGTCTTATAAAAAGATGTATTTATTCTTTTTAGTACTTATATGTTAAATGCCCAGCTTAATTTAGCTCTACTTTAGCGTCATAAAACAAAATATCAAGTTTGAATTATAAATTACAAAATTCCCCATCAATCTGGGCACAATCCTCAAAATACATACAGCCCACTTGGCTTCTGAGTGGTTTAAACACAAGAAGCACATCAACAATCCAGCCAACGCAGAAGGCTAGGACACACAACTTACATTCAACTGCGCTTGTACGTTACAAAGACGACAAGCTTTTAGGAGAGTTATGCCGAAAAAAACACGCAACCGCCCCGAGCGCAGCTTGCGGATTATCCCCGTAGGCGGGCTTGGTGAAATTGGCAAAAACATGTTTGCCTACGAGTACGAAGACGAAATTATGCTTATTGACGGCGGG
Source organism: Deinococcota bacterium (assembly GCA_039025155.1). GTDB lineage: Bacteria > Deinococcota > Deinococci > Deinococcales > Trueperaceae > JBCCBI01. Next base: position 4,613 of record JBCCOX010000319.1, read on the forward strand.
TTGTCTTTTCCAGATGCCGACATGCTCGGCGTGGACATCATTGTGCCGCGCATCGACTGGGTGGTTGAAAACGCCAGTCGGATTGTCGGTTGGGTGCTCACCCACGGGCACGAAGACCACATCGGCGGCATCCCCCATATGCTCAATTTGCTGCCTAAGCTACCTATTTACGGCGCTAAGTTAACTCTAGGGCTTTTGCGCGGCAAGTTTGATGAGTTCCGCATTCGGGAAAACGATGTCGACCTCAACGAAGTCTCTACCGATGAACGCATTAAACTCAGCAAATACTTCACGGTGGATATGTTTCGTATGACTCACTCTATTCCAGATAACTCCGGGTTAGTGATTCACACGCCTGTAGGCAGGGTGGTTCACAGCGGCGACTTTAAGCTAGATTTTCACCCTGCAGATGGCAAAACCAGTCACTTGCACAAACTTGCCCAAGCAGGTGAAGAAGGTGTGTTGGCGCTTATTTCCGACTCAACCAACGCAGAACGCCCCGGCTACACCCCTAGTGAAGACATGGTGAAAGACGCCCTTGCCCACATTATCAACCAAGCTAAAGGGCGGGTTATTGTCACCACCTTTAGCTCACACGTTCACCGTTTGCAAAACCTCATTTGGATTGCCGAAGAAAATGACCGGCGGGTAGTCATTGAAGGTCGTTCAATGATTAAAATGACCAAAATTGCCCAAGAACTTGGTTACTTAAAAACTAAGCAACCGCTTGTACATACCAACGACATTGCTGACCTAGCAGACGACAAAGTGCTGTTTTTATGTACCGGCTCACAGGGTCAACCGATGGCGGCACTGTCACGTCTTGCGTCCGGTACGCACCGCAAAATCAGCTTGCAACCGGGCGATACCGTTGTGATGTCGTCTAACCCTATTCCGGGTAACGAAGAAGCGGTGAACCGCGTCATCAACCAGCTTTATAACATCGGAGTGGATGTCTTTTATCCGCCGCAGTACCGTGTTCATGCGTCGGGGCACGCCAGCCAAGAAGAACTCAAACTCATTTTAGACCTCACTCGGCCAAGGTTTTTCTTACCTTGGCACGGTGAACCGCGCCATCAAATTAACCATGCCAAACTGGCTAGAAGCATGGTCAACCCGCCAGAAAAGTGTTTGCTTGCTGAAAATGGCGACGTGATTGAGATTACCCGCGACAGCTTTGAGGTGGTTGATAACGTAGACGCTGGGCTCATTTATATTGACAACATTGGCAACAATGAAATCAGTGAGCCGATGATTCGTGACCGGCAGACGCTATCGAGTGAAGGTGTGGTGATTGTGATTGCCCTAGCAGGACGTTCACCCAGTGTCGAGGTGATTAGCCGCGGGGTCGCCCAAGACGAAAAAGAGTTCAACAGCAACATTGAAGACATTGCGCTTAGCAACCTCAAGCGGGCCATTCGTGAAAAACGCAA
>JBCCOX010000320.1:0-6036 GCA_039025155.1 Deinococcota bacterium
AACTTTTCTAGGTAGGGATACTAGCGCAATTATAGGCAAACGCGACCTAGACATTTTACCAACCACTATCTCGAGCAGCATGCAGCGCATTGATCGTGCTGTGCTGCGCGACACCAAAGCGGTAAGTTGTGAAGAAACCATCGCCTCGCCACAAGGGCAGCGTAGTTTTTGGATTACTAAGTTTCCGCTTCTTAATAGCACAGGTGAGGTTTTTGCCATCGGTTCAATTAGCACCGATATAAGCCAGCAAAAACAAGCTGAGGACGCCATGTTGCGCTACCATGAGCAACTGGCTAAAACACAAGCTGAGGTTGATGTGACCCAGCGCATTCAAGCTTTGCTCTTACCCGAAGCCAGTGAATTTCAAGATATTGCAGGGCTCGAGCTTGCCAGCTATATTCGCCCAGCAGAAGATGTAGGTGGTGACTACTATGACATCTTACGCTTGGGTGACCACACCAAACTAGCCATTGGCGATGTCACCGGGCACGGCCTTGAAAGCGGCTTACTCATGCTCATGACACAGACGGCAGTGCGGGCGCTGCTTGTCAGTGGTGCTAGTGATTTTAAACACATTTTAGACAGTGTGAACAAAACGCTGTTTGGTAACTTGCAACGCATGCGGGTTGACAAAAGCTTAACCTTGTCACTGTTGGATTATCACGATGGCAAGGTAAAGCTTAGTGGGCAACACGAACACGTACTGATTGCCCGCGCCCACAACCAAGATCAAAGCCAAGACCACAACCAAGATCAAAACCAAGACCACAACCAGACCCAGGTTGAAATCCTCGACACCATTGACTTGGGCTTTCCCTTGGGGCTTGAAGCAGACATTCGGCCGTTTTTGGCAGATACTGTGTTTGCACTCGAGCCCGGCGACAGCGTTGTGTTATTTACCGATGGCATCACCGAAGCTGAAAACGCAGCAGGTGCGCGGTTTGGGCTTAAGCGTCTTATCGAGACGCTCCGCAGCTATCACAAGCAGTCTGCAGAAGCTATTTTGGATGGCATTATGTCCGCAGTGTACCAGCACACCGCAAATCACAGCACAGATGACGACCTGACCCTAGTTGTGTTTAAACGTGTTAACTGATACGGGGCTGGGTAATATACGCATTACTTACTAATCACACCCTAAGAGGTACATTTTTAACTTGGTTGATGCTGCTAATGATAATGCTACCGTTGACTATAGCGTTGTCCGTAATAATCCGCAGCGTGACTTAACTTGAGTTCGATGCTTCCAAAAGATCAGAAATGCGTTGCTGACACATATTACGATGTAGCTACAAAAACCATCAGCCCTTGAACGAGCAGCATTTAGGCTATACAGGTTGTTTTGACGTATTTCAAACCATAACTTCTCTGATAGTCATGCAAAACATGTATCTGACGTACATTAACTCCGAACTCAGGTTGAATTAATACGAAATTCGCTTATATACCGAATAATGCCTAAAGGCATTATCTCGTCCAGCGCGGATTTCGTAGTGTATCTTACCTGCTCTGGCAGGGGTTGATTCCCGAAGGAATCAACCGGATTTGGTATAAGTTGCTCTACCCACTTCCCTTGTTTGACACACACCCTTGCACGTTAATGCCCTATGACAGCATCTCGCAATACCATCAACTGTCATAACAAGCGGTCTAACATGCCGCGGGCCATGGTCATAATCGTCATTGCAATATCAGCTAGCTCGAGGCTGGTTTCAAGCAAGTAGTCCCACAAAGTTGTAAAACTCATGATTAAGCTGAGGTTAGCAAGGCCCCGCGCCACAGCAATCCCTAACGCGGACCCAGTCAGCAAGGCCACAACGCCCAAGGCCAAGCCCACGCCAAACTGGAATAGTCCTAGTAGGGGACTCTGCCACAGCGCGTATACCAAAGCAGCCACAAGCGATGGATATATAAGCCCGCCTACAATCCCCAGAGAGGCTTTTGCAGCTTGCTGAAACAAGCCTCGGAAGTAGAGTTCTTCGGTCATGCCTGCAACAAAAAGTAACAAGATAGCAACGCCATTGATGCTTTGCCCGCTGACCTCGAGCAGGTCCAAAGGTTGCGGGTACAAGCGCCAAGCTTCACGCAAGCCTAAGCTCACGAGTGCGGCCACACAGAGTTGTAGTAGCAAGCCCAACACACCCCAGCCTAAGCGCTTGAGCCAGCCTTGGCTGCGCGTTTTGGCAAGGGCTAAGCCAACTTCATGCCGCCCATAGGTAAACGCGCGGCGTACTACGAGCACACACACCAGTACAAAGTAGCTCAACAAAATGGACCAGCTTGCTTGCGAAATAGTCTCTACGCGTACTAACAAGGTTGCTGTTTGCAGCGCTGGCAAAATTGCAAAGGCTGCATAAAGAGCACCTTTGTCTTCAACACTGGCGTGAACAATCATCACTAGAGCCAGTGCTGCATAGATGCAGACCATCCATGCTGTCGGCAGGCTCAAGGTGATGACATAGCTAAACAGCGCAAGATAAAAGCCAGCACCCAACCAAGGATGTACACCGACCCGTGGTGGCTGTGATCCAAGGTCCTGGGCAGAGGTGCTAGCAGGCGACTCAATCACTGTCAACCGCGATTGCGCTTGTCTTGTAGGTAGCATACACCTTAACGGGCGATGACCTGAACAGCCGGCGCTGGCTCGTCACGAGTGTCACTTGTATTAGTACCTGTACTATTAGCAGCTACATCACGAGCACCTGTTTGAGGTTCTAACAAAGGCTCTGACGTGGGTTCTAACGTGGGTTCTGGCTGTGCTGGTAGGTCTGGGGGAATTACAAACAAGCCCGGCAGATAGGCTGGCTGAGTTGACACAGCTAGCTGCTCGAGCCACGCTAGCGTAGTTGTGGCAGCTTGCTCGAGCGCTTCTGCGCTTAGGGTTTCTGCGGTCGGTGTGGCTGCGTCCTGACGCAAATTAGACGCTAGCGCTTGCTGTTCACCGCGCACGCTAATTGTGAACGCCACTTGGCGGTATACCACAAGGTCATCGCCTTTCAGAAGTTCAAACACCAGTTCATTGGCTCCCGTTGTCATTGGAGCTTGTAGGGTCACAGGTAGTTCCCAACGCTCACCATTAGCTAGACGCGGCACAGTGATGGTCTCGTCACTACTGAGTGGCGTTCTAAGTAAATAATTTTGGGGCTGACCCTCGAGGTTGGTAATACCAACGCGCAACTCAAACGTTTGCCCGGGTTGCACAATCCGCGGATAGTTATCTAATTCGCCAGTTGCACTCAGTAGATAAAACTCGGTAAAGCGGTCTTCAGGTATGGCTATATCAAACACGTAAATAAGTCCTATAAAGCCCACTAAGCCAAGTAACAAGCGGCGCGCGCCAACAGACCTCGGCAGGTGAAACCGCAGATCAACAGCAAGCTGACTGCGGCGCAGACCGCCCAACGCCGCAAAGCCAGCACTGGCACTAGCAATGCCTATCGCAATAGACGTCGGTCGAATCCCTACGGGCAAGTAGTTCAGCACTACGCCCGTAACAATAATACTCACAGCAGATAAGCCCAAGGTTAACGCAACACGTTCAGCAAGGTGCAGCGCATCGCGTTGTGGGAACAGCGCTACAGTCATTAAATAACCCGGAACAAGTAACATAACAACAGCACCTAAGCCAACTCGGAGCAGGCTTTGCCAATCTGGGAAGCTCAATACAAGAATTGCAAATACGACGGCTAAGCCAAGCGCCGTTATCAAATCAAAGCTCTCTCGATAGAAGCGTCGCACGCCCGTTAGTGTACAAGAGGAAGCGTTCCATTATCAGGACACTCCTTGCATTAGCAATTTATTAACAACTTAATTACTACACGTACAGGGAGGTATACATCACTTAATGCCCGTGCCCGATGCCCGTGTCCGATGTCCGTGTGAATGCCAATCACGCTATACCCAATTACGCTATATACTGAGCATGTGGACAGCGAACAGGCCCTTTGGCAGTATTTTTGTGATGTCAGCGAAGCCGTAGACAGTGCCAATCAACAACGTCAACACCAGCCTTATGCGTCTGGACAATTTATTGTCGTTGCTCAAGCTGGGGATATTGAACTTACCGTCAGTAACGTGACTGAAGAAGATGCCATTTTAATTGCGGCTGAACTGCGCATGGGTGGTGTCAATGTCACTGTGCGCGACACGGTGATCTGCCCAAGGTGTGAGCAACGTGTGGCCAAACAAAGTTACTGCACGTCTTGTCGTAGCAAGTTACCTTCGTAAATTTCTGTTAGCACTGCTGGCTTATATTTCAGCGCTTAAGGCCTGAGTCCTTGGTGTTTTTTTGGGGTGTCTTGGAGGCGTCTGGGGGTATCTCAAGGGTGTCTCGAGTCAACGAGCAAGTGAACATAGTGTCTTATGGTCATCTACCCTCTGGCTAGGTTTGTCATACTAGGAGATTGGGTGATGTTTCCTGTGAACCTCACCGGTCAAATTTAGTATTGGCTTAATAAGTCTTTTAGTTAGTAGTCAAGATATTCACTGCTGCATGCGAATATATCATCGTCATTGATGTTCTGTTCAGCCTAAATCATGAAGCGTGCTGTCCCTCATGCCTTTAATTGAGATTCATCTAGGATCTATCTAGCTTTTAGTTGACGCTCCCCAAAAGTACCCGAAAGCGGGTTTAGGAGGCTTGCTCTCTTGCAAAACCTTATTGTACGTGGCGCTAGGGCGCACAACCTCAAAGATGTCACCATTGAACTACCGCGCAATCAACTTATTGTGCTCACGGGCGTGTCTGGCTCAGGTAAGTCGACGCTTGCCTTTGACACCATTTACGCTGAAGGTCAGCGGCGCTATGTGGAAAGTTTATCTGCTTACGCTAGGCAGTTTTTGGGGCTTATGGAAAAGCCGGATGTTGATGCCATTGAAGGCTTAAGTCCGGCTATCAGCATTGACCAAAAAACAACCAGCCACAACCCGCGTTCAACGGTGGGTACAGTCACCGAAATTCACGATTACTTGAGGCTATTTTATGCCCGCGTAGGTAAACCCCACTGTCCTGTTTGCGGTAAGCCCATCAGCAAGCAGTCGGCGTCTGAAATTGTGGACAAGTTGCTCGAGGAACACAAAGGCGCTCGGGCCATGTTACTTGCCCCGATTATCCGCGGGCGCAAAGGCGAACACCGCAAAGTTTTGGCGGATTTAATCAAAGAAGGTTTTGCCCGCGTGCGCGTGGACGGCGAGGTGATGACGCTCGAGCAAGCCCAAACAAACGGCCTAGGTCGCTACGAAAAACACGATATTGATGTAGTTGTTGACCGCATTCGCATTACCGAAGAGGAACGCAGCCGTATTGCTGAGTCGGTTGAGCTGGCCCTGCAAAAAGGTGACGGACTGATGCGTTTAACGCTGCCTGATAGTGGTGTAGATGAACTTTTGAGCGAGCGCTTTGCTTGCCCGGACCACGGCACGTTTTTAGAAGAGTTAGAGCCGAGGGTCTTTTCCTTTAATAGCCCCTACGGTGCTTGCAGCCACTGTAGTGGCTTGGGCTACACCCAAGAGTTCGACCCCAAAATGATTGTACCTGACCCTAGCTTGTCGGTATCCGAGGGTGCGATTGCACCGTGGCAAGGCAAGCAAGACGGCAAGGTTTACTACTGGGACCGGCTACGGGCGCTGTCAGATGTACTTAACTTTGACCTTCAAACCCCTTGGGAAGATTTACCTGAAGACATTCAGCAAACTCTTTTACATGGTAGTGATGAGCCAATCGAGGTCGTCTACAGCCGCGGTGGTAAAGAAACCCTGCGCTTTGAAACCGACTTTGAGGGAGTGATTCCCAACCTCGAGCGACGCTTACAAGAAGCCGGCTCAGAATACGCCCGCGAGCGCATCGAAGCCTACATGTCTATGGCTGCGTGTCCCAAGTGTAAGGGGCAACGCTACCGCCCTGAAGTGCTAGCTGTGACTATTGCCGACAAAAACATTGCTGATGTGTCTGACATGACGGTGATGAACGCGAGGGCCTTTGTTGAAAACCTCAACCTAACCGGGGCAGATGCTAGCATTGCCACGCCTATCTTACGC
>JBCCOX010000321.1:0-5992 GCA_039025155.1 Deinococcota bacterium
CTGAGCTTAAGCAAGCTGAAGCCGCCTTACGTGAAAGTCAGCAGTTCTTAGAAGATGCTCAGAGCATGGGTAAGTTGGGTGGCTGGTCGTTTGATTTAGTCACCCAACACCTCTACATGTCAAAACAAATTTATGACATCTCCGAAGTGCCTTACAACACTGAACTTACAGTTGAACTTGCCGTCTCTGTTTATGTTGATCCAGCAGCCATTGAAGCTGCGATGGCCAACACCATTGCAACCCACGAACCTTACGACGTTGAACTTGAAATCATCACACTTAAAGGGAATCACCGTTGGGTTCGGTCGATTGGTAAACCCATTGTTGAAGATGGTGAAGTTGTCAAGTTAGTGGGTACACATCAAGACATTTCTGATATGAAGCAAGCTGAGTTAGGGTTGCAGGTCGCCAATGACAACTTAGCGCGGCTTAATGCTTTAAGTGATCGTCTCAATCGTGTTGAAACCATTGATGAGATGCTACTTGCGATCCTCGAGCCGCTACCTGCAGACACAATTGCGTCTGTGCTCTACCCTGTTTACGATGACAAAGGTTCACTTGCTGCCTTTGAGTTAGCAGCAATCCACGTGCCTTCAGGACCAAACACAGTTCAACCAGGTACCCGTTACCCGATAGGTACATTCCCTTCCATGGATACTTGGCTGGATAGCCCAGATAGCATGCTTATGGTTGAAGATATTGCTAATGACACTACGTTAGACCCATCTGTAAGCAACGTGCATATGCAACTTGGTCTTACTAGTTTAGTATTTATAGCCTTAACCCAAGCTGATGAGGTGATCAGCATCGTTGGCTTTTACTGGCGTGACAAACATACATTTTCAGATGGCGAGCGTGCTTACTTAAGCGCCCTATCATCACTGCTTGCACCTGTTGCAGCTAACCGTCAACTCCTTGCTAATCTTGAGCAAACCGTCACCACCCGCACCGAAGAATTACAAAGCCAACTCACCGAAACCTTGCGTTTTAAAGCGCTGTTTGAAAGCTCTCCGGACATTGTTGGCTATGCCGACCTAGATAGAACACTACGCTACACTAACCCTGCCGGACTCGCCTTTTTTGGACAAGCTGCAGTAGGCAGCCAAAATATGGACGATATCTATGATGCTGAAAGTGCCCAGCATTTTGAACAAGAGGTTATTCCAGCACTCACCGAGCAAGGTCTCTGGCAAGGTGAGGTCACCATTGTTAATAATCATGACGACAGCATGCCTGTCTCTCAAATCATTACGGTTATTAGCGATCAGCAAGGAGAGCCTATTGGTTTTGGATCTGTCATTCGGGACATCACTGCTAGCAAGGCGCTCGAGCAAAGCTTAAAAGATAGCAATGCCGTGCTAGGTCAACTTAGTGAGTTAAGCCAAGCCCTCAACAAGGTTAGTAACAAACAGCAGTTGCTCGAGGTTGTCAGCCAGTTGGCGTTTGCCCATGGTGCAGCTACTGCAACACTGTTTGATGTTGACACACAACTCAGTACAGGCGGTAACCCAGCTCATATCACTGCTGTCGCAACCTTAAATAGAGACGGTGGACCTGAGACAGAGACACCAGTAGGCACTGTGTTTAACCTTGCCGAGTTTCAGTTTGCCAGCATGTGGCTAAATAACCCCAGCGCACCTATGGTCGTTAGCAACGTTAACGACGACGCACGCTTAGATGACGCAACCCGGCAAATCTTCATGAGCCTCGGATTACAAGCCCAACTTACTGTACCGCTGTTGCAGGGCGACCAGTGGATTGGCGTTGCCAGTTTTACCTGGTCACAGCCTCATACGCCTAGCAAGACTGAAATGCAGCTTTACGAGGCGCTCGTTAGTCTCGTGCCGCCTGCCCTTACCAGCATCAATATCGTCAGCGACCTCGAAGCTCTGGTCGCAGCCCGCAGTGGTGAGCTTACGGCCTCAAACACCCGACTTGCTTTACTTAACAATGCCAGCACACAACTCAGTGGTGCAGACAGTTTCGATAGTATGTTGCAAACCTTGTCTGAACTGTTCTCTGGTGACTTTGTTGCTAGCGTGAACTATCCTCTATTTCATACTGATGGCCGCGTTCGAGGCACTCAACTTGTCAATCACTACGATAGTAGTTTGAATATCTCGTTAGATATTCCTGTTGGTACTGAGTTCTTGGTTAAAGATTTTCCTGGTATCAATGTATATGTGAACGATCCTGCTGGCATCACCATATTTGATGACGTTGCCAGCGACCCAAGGGTAGACGAAAACTCCCACAAGTTACTGACCGAGGCAGGCGTTGTGACAGTTGTCTACCTCACGTTGCGCCAAGCTGAACAGATTATTGCCTTTGTGAGCTTAGCGTGGAAAACAGCATATACCTTTACGACTGATGAAACAACGTATTTAAATGCGCTACCATCACTGCTTGCACCTGTTGTTGCCAACTTAAAATCACTGCAAGGTATGGCAGAGTCAAACGAGCGTTTGGCTGTACTTAACCACGTAAGTACTCAACTTAGTGCTGCGAGCAGTTTGGAAGATCTCCTCGAAGTTGTAGTAGAACCACTCTCTGGCAACTTCACAGCAAGTGTCAGCCATCCTATGTTTGATGATAATGGTGCTGTCAATGCACTTAGGTTAGCAAGTCAACTTGACAGTACAGGTAGACCTTCTGTAGATGTTCCTATAGGCGCAGAGTTTTCCTTAGATGCCTTTCCCTCAATTCAATCGTATATCAATGAACCTTCCAACGTCACTATGACTGCCGACATTGACAAAGATGAGAGTATGGACGCACGTTCAAAAGCTTTTTACAAGCAGTTAGGTCTTCGTGCAAACGTTTATCTAGCACTACGCCAAGCAGAGCAGATCACTGCATTTGTTAATGTGGCTTGGTTCGAGCCTCATCCATTTAGTGAAGATGAACAAGCATACCTATATGCTCTACCTGCGCTACTATCACCTGTTGTTGCCAACTTAAAATCACTTGAAGGTTTAGCGCAAAGCAACGCTAACCTAGCAACGATTAACCGTATTGGTAGTCAACTTAAAGCCGCTGACAGCAAAGACAAAATGCTCGAGATTTTGCTCGAGCCGCTAGATAAAGACGTGGCAGCATCTTTGTTCTACGTTCAAACCACAGATGATAAAGGCAATGCCACAACCATTCAATTAGTAAGTCAGCATGCTCCTATTGAATATTTGACAATGGACATTGGTACTACGGTTGACTTACCGTCTTTCCCAGGGGCGCAACTTTATTCACGCAATTCCGAAAATACCTTTTTTATTGAGGATGTCGCACTTGATACAAGTCTTGACGCTGCAACTCAAGCGCTCCTTACACAGTTTGGTGTTAGCACATTTGTGAGTGTCCCTCTGAGGCAAGCCGGACAGTGGGTAGGCTTTCTAACCTTATCGTGGTTCGCACAACACACCTTTTCAAACGCTGAACGGATTTACCTTCAAGCTCTTCCCACGATGCTCACCCCACCCCTCGCCAATCGCCGCATGGTAGAAAGCCTCGAAGAAACTGTGACCAAACGCAGTGAAGAACTTGCCAAAAGCCGCCAACTTATGCGGGCAACCATTGACAATGCTCCGTTGATTATTTCGGTCAAAGATACTGCCTCACGTTATGTCTTGGTCAACAAAAATATTCATATCGTCATTCCCGGATTTACAGCTGACCAAGTCATTGGTCTCTCTGACTACGAAGTCTTCCCGAAGGACATTGCTGATGCTATTACTGAAAGTGATAATCAAGTTATGGCCTCTCAGGAAGCCATTTTGTATGAATCTGTAAGGGAAATAGACGGTACTCCCCACACCTTTTTGGTGAATAAATTTCCCATGTTTGATGACAATGGCAACATATTTGCTATTGGCATTATTGGTAACGATATTACCAAGCAACGCGAACAAGAACACAAAGTACAAGCTTATCGCGACCAACTCTCACAAGCTGAGGCCGAGTTGCAAGTCACCCAGCGTATTCAAGAGTTGCTCCTCCCAGCAGATGATGAACTTGATGCGATTAACGGGCTTGATATTGCCAGCTACATGAAACCTGCCGAGCAAGTTGGTGGAGATTATTACGACATCTTACAAGTTGGTGATTCGGTAAAATTTGGTATTGGTGATGTCACCGGTCACGGGCTCGAGAGTGGCTTGCTGATGCTTATGACACAAACTGCTGTGCGAACCTTGCTATCTAGCAATGAGCACGACCCCAAACGTATCATGAATATTTTGAACCAAACTGTCTTCGATAATTTGCAGCGCATGCAAGTTGATAAGAGTTTAACGTTGTCTTTACTAGATTACGATCAAGGTACGTTGCGCTTGAGTGGGCAGCACGAACATGTGCTGATCATTCGTGGGGATGGCACGGTTGAAGCCATCGACACCATTGATTTAGGCATGCCTTTGGGGCTAGAAGAAGACATTAGCCACTTTATTGCCGAGAAAATGATCCACCTTGCTCCTGCTGAAGGTGTTGTGCTCTTTACAGATGGTATTACCGAAGCAGAAAATAATACCCGCGAGCAGTTTGGGCTTAGCAGGCTCATTAAGTTTATCGAAGAACGCTGGCAGCAACCCGCGCAAGCTATTACCGATGCCATTATTCAAGCTGTTTACGATCATGTTGATGGCCACACGATCTATGACGACATTACGCTAGTGGTGTTTAAGCGTCCTAGTGGAGACTTTGCTCGCTCGCTTATGTCAACTCAAGATATGTCAGCACAGCCACACATCAAATAACCTTGTCTACAGTGCTTACACAAAAGCTTAGGTGCTGTAGACATCTGGCTCGAGGCTCGAGACAAGTTCTTTGTAATCGGCCGCGTCAATAGGAAACCCGCGCACCGCAGCAAGGGCGGCCTCGAGCACATTCACCGCTACACTACGCCCATCCAGTCGTGGTGTTGTCGTGATAACTACCGCAATCCCTCGTACTTGCAAATCTACCAAATTTTGCTCGGTATTGGTATTGGTGACAATGATTTTACCTGTCAAATCATCTGGCAAATACTTGCTGATGTAGTGCCAGTCCCCAGCAATGACCTCAGCTTGATCATAAAATTTACGGAAACGCTCGAGCTTTCTTACTTGTGGCGCAGCTTCTGACTGCTGTTGCCCAGTAGGGTACAAAAGTTGAAACGGCAGACGAAACGCTATCGGTAACGCTACTCTAACAAGGCTGTTAAATAGCGTGATGTTACGAATGCCAATAGGAATTCCCAACGCAAACGCAACATCGCCTAAGGTCACTTCTGCGCCTGCGTCTATAAATGCTTTTGCCATGCTGTAACGGTCAACAGCAGAAGTGACTAATACGCGCTTGCCTTGCCACTTAAACTTATTGTCAAGGCGTCTAACTACCTCTGCCTCGAGGTAAGTTTTAAGCCCTGCACCACACACGACAGGCGTATTAGGTGCATAGAATGCTAATTTTGCCGCGTCTCGAATAGTGTAGCGCCGACCGTCAATGTAGGCGTGCAAGATAATTCCACCTAGACCGATGGCATCTACCTTGCCATCTATCTCTTGGATGAGCGAAGCAGCTTTGCTGAGGTCGCCGTTGACGCCAATGCGCTCGAGCGTTACCTGCTCACCTAATATCTCGGTTTCTCGCACGGCATCCCTTGCCGGATGTCCCAATGACACACTGACAATATGTTTCACTACTTTACTGTTTCATATTTATGTGTTGAGCTGGTACGGTTAGGACACACAAAAATAATCCTCAAACGCGCTCGTTGTGTGACCAGCTTCTTAACGCATAAGCCCAAAAGACATCTATAATGAGTTCAATGAGTTTGTGTTTACATCCTTGGTGCTTATCCAGCTTGGCAACACCTATTATGAGGCAGTTTATAAGGCACTTTATAAGGCAGTGGCATCACTATGGCTAACATTCCTAAGATTCCTATGCTGGACCTCAGCGGTGAAGTTGATGAGCTTTGGGACGAGTTACATGTTGCCATTGATAGAGTTCTGCGTTC
>JBCCOX010000322.1:0-5916 GCA_039025155.1 Deinococcota bacterium
ATTAAGCACAAACAGTGCTAGGGAGACAATCACCCAAGCAATGGCTGCTTCACGACTACCCGAGACCAAAATACCCAGTGCAGCAAGCCCCATACTGGCAAGGCGTAAAGCTGCTTGGGGCATGAGGACTGCCATCAGCGACCCGAGTACCAGCACAGCGTGGCCGTACAAACTAGGGGGTGAACGCCACACAATCGCTTGGGCAATTGTCTTAGCTGCGGTTAAGTTGAGCGCTTCAATTTGCCACCAGCCCAAACTTACTACTAGCCCAAGGCCCGCTAACAACCCCCACTGCAACGAGCGTTCGCGCAGAGCTGGCAAAGCCTCACGGTAGCTGTACAACTGTCCAAACGCACGGTAGATAAGCCACGCCACCAACACTTGTAAACTCGCCAGTAAACCTGCTTGCCAAGCTTGCTGAAGCAGTAAAGGCAGCCCGCACAACAGCGCTGCAGCCCACCACCACAGATCGCGCACACCAATACGCCAGCGGGTGCTCAAAAAGAAAAGGAGCCCAAAAAACGGTCCGTAACCGGGCAAAAACGCAAAGCCAAACCCTAGCAAAAAGCCGACGCCGTGTTGCACGCGCTTATGCGTTAAGGTCATGGTGAGTAAGTCGCTTGTCATTTCCTTGTCATTTCAAGGTAGGGTTAAAACGTTAGGTCTAAAATCATCAGTTCAAACGCACATAAATCTATTTCGTAATCAACAGCTCAGCTTGACTGGAAGCTGTTCCTCAAATTGTAGTCCGACTAACTAAAGCCGTACAAGTTGGTAAACATAGCGCCCTTACTAGCCATTGCTAATGTCCGTTACTAACGTGATGCGCCCCAACAAGGGATCTGGATAACGAGTGATCTGGCGTTTAGGGTCACCCACGCTGCAGGTATATTGCTACAAGTATATCGAGGTGAGTATGTTCTGCCTCATAGGCTTTTCCTGCTCTAGCCTACCGCTCGAGTAGGGTTTTTCACCCCACCTACACAACCTCGAGCTACTTCCAAAGCAGCACCTTAGGACAACCAAACTTCACATTATGAACCTTCTCAGCGCATTTGTCCGATATAATTGAGAGATGAGCACATCGTATAAAGTGAGTACATCGTATGGGGTATACGTCTTAAATTATATTGTTACACAGGATTGAGGTATGACTTATTCACACGCCTCGACGATGACTTGCACTAAAACTTGCACTAAAACTTGCACTAAAACTTGCACTAAAACTTGTACTGACTTGGCGCTTGAAAGAGGTGCAGACACTTTCAGGTATAGACTTTTGACGACACGGGGTTTGCTCGCGTGTTGACCAAAAGATGTTCATAGCTACAGTTACACAGCTTAATGCCTACTACTTACTAGCGTCCCAGTTACTACCCGTTTACCGTCTTGCTTTCAGGTGTTCGTTGCACACAGGCTCATCACTAATCTCGATAATGGTTGATGGAATCACACCAACAGCAGCACTTAGCCAATAGGTAGTCCCCTGAGAACGTTTTTTCTGGATGTCATCATGAGCTATCACTATACTTCCACTACACCCACCGCATTATTATTTACTGAGTTATTATTTAAAGCCTTATCGTTCACCGTCTTGTTGTTTAAAGTGACTACCTCAATGCGCTGTTACAGCAACCACATCAGCACCTATGAGGAGGCTAGCTTGTGACGCCTGAACTGCCTGCGCTTAAAGCTCTATCTGACAGAGAAAAGCAACGTATCCGCACCTTGGTTCACTGTTTGGGCAGAAGTTGTGACATTGACATCAAATTTTCAGATGGGCAACGCGAAGGTGACATTTATTTGCTGCACTTACACGGCAATACCGAACGTAGCCTCGAGCTGTATGATTTCATCACCCAAGCCCTACCTCGCTACAATTTGCTGCTCTTAAACGAAAAAAATGCTAGCCGCTTTGGGCTCGAGGCTGCCTTGGTGCAACCGCTGCTCAATACCGACAGCAACACACGCCGTAAAAACATCTTTTTACACCAGTTTAAAAGCAGCTCGCTCAGCTTGCACATTGCCGCCAATGAGCGCGGCAAGCAACGTGACAGCATCTATGAACTCGTTAGCAGTTTAGCCGCACGGCTCAGTGTGGTCACGCTACTTGCACCCGAAGATGACCCTTACCTGATGAAGTTTTACTTAGACGGTGACCGTGAAGTGCTTGTTAAGCTGTTTAACTACGCCCGTGAAGCCTTGCCAGATGTCACCATTGACCTCATCAGCACAAGACTACCCAGTGAAGAAGACCAGCGCTTTGTTGAATACACCATTGGGCGTGTGGCTCAAGACCTAAAACTGCAAATTAACTTTACGGCTGGTCAACGCCGCACAGATGTTTTGGTCATTGAGGTTAGTGGTGAACTGCCCAACAACCTCGAGCTGTACCGGCGTATTAGCGAAGACTTGCCCGAATACGCTATTCAACTGTTCAACTTGCCTTCACCAGAGTTTGGCCGGCGGGCAGCACTTGTACAAAAAGTACCGCTAGACGCCCACGACCCTGAGCGCCGCACAGATTTCCGCTCACTTAGTGAAAGCACCCAGTGGTAGCTCGAGTCTTGTGATGGTACTCAATCAGCAGCTTTAGCTGACGATGTTCCTGAAGATGTGGCCTTGCTCGAGTCACTGCTCTTATTTGTAGCGCTTGATGTCGAAGCTTCTTTGGAGCTTGACGAACTGCTGTCGGTGCTGTTTGCAGCAGCAGATGTTGAATCCGTTGAGGTATCACTTTTTGTTGCACTGGTGGAGTTGCTCGAGCTACCTTTTGAATCATTCACATAAAACCCAGAGCCTTTAAAGGCAATCCCCACAGGTTGAATAAGCCGCTTGACCGGGTCACCTGTTTCTGGATGTGTTGTAAGGGCAGGTTCAGTAATCCGCTGTTCAAGTTCAAATTTTTCGTTGGTATTTAAATTCCTGTAAACATACACAGGCATGACGTTCAGACCTCCAGAACACATCGTTAGCCCTGCTCATCACGTGTTTAGACACGTTTGCCTAGATAGATGCTTAGACAGACGCCTTTTGCTTAGACAGATGCTTTCACAAGCATGCTTCATAGCAGGCCGTTCACTAATGTACCTGACACTGCCCTCTAGTACATCATTACAACGCACACTGTTCACAGTTTGGAGGCGGATTAGTAAGCTCATAACATCTTATGAGGTTGAGACCTTGCTCGAGCCCTTCAACCAACTTCATATGATACAGCAAGATAATTCAGATGCCCTGAGCACACCTTATTAACACGATGACATTCACAACATCGATACTCATAACATCAATACTGACGACATCAGCGACATCCTTGATTTTTAGCAATATCACCTTCAAAACTGACTTGTCTTCATCTTCATATCGTCTTTGATCCACCTTTGCAAAATCTGGAATCACCTCTCCCAGACATCTCAAACCTCATCAATTTAAAAAACATCACATGCCTGTTGTAGGGTACAAACGTTAAGGTTCACTTCAGGTCAGCCGCCCATACTAACGACTGTGATACCTGTGTTGTATGTGTGGTGCGGCTGTGTGGCAGGTACAAGCTAACCCGCAAGTACCTGTGCCCTGCTACAACAGCTATCACATGATGTGACGCTCATCACTTGCATACTCACCACTATCTGTAGATGCATTACATGTAAGTGCATCACGTGTAAGTGCATCACAGGTGTAAGTGCAGTGGGCGTTTCCCTGCAGTGCAGTACTGTTTTGCAAAGGTTAAAGGGTTTTAGCGTGTTATGAAAAGTAAGCTTGAGGAGGCATGTTATGAAGGTTTTAGATAAGCGTCTGGTTACACGCCAGACACACAAACGCAAACGCATGACGCTACTTAAACGCATGATGCTGCTCATGGTGCTGCTAGCACTTGCAGCTTGTTCCACAGAGACAACGGTGGACCCACCTATCCAACCTAACCCGCAAGTGAGTATTGACGGGCTGGTCACGGGCAGCACAGGCGCACTTCAGTTTGATGGCAAGCGCCTCACGGTTCCAGCTAGCGCCAACATCTCGTTACGCGGTCAAACTGCGTCGGTTGAGGTGATTCGCCCCGGCGTGCGTCTGCGCGGGACTGCTACCACAAATGATGACAGCGTCACCTTGGTGGCTGCTGTAGTAAGCTACCCCAACGCAGCTCAGGGTGTGGTGACAGATGTTGATCTGAACGCCAATACCCTTACAGTGAGTGAGGGTGGACGCAGCATCACCATGAGCCTAACGGAAGGTACGCTTGTTACCGGTAGCAAACCCAGTGACCTTGCTGAGGCTCTAACCCTTGGTCGGCATGTCACCGTTTTTGGATATACCGATAATGAAGCTGATGACAGCATGGTTGTGCTCGAGATTTGGACCGCTGCTGACGATCTTAGCAATTTTGCCCCAGACACACCAGGTAATCCTGGTAGTGGGGATGGTGAAGGTGGGCAAGATGGCGAAGATGACCAAGATGGTAATGATCGCGCTCTAGATTACTTTGTGTTACCTGTTGTCAGCCTTGACCGCGCAACCAATACCATAGGCGTTGCTCAAGACGACGGTACGCGTATTGCTGTACGTGTTTCTGCAGATACTGTGTTTGAAAGTGAAACTGGTATCGATAATATCGATAGCTTTTGGCAGGTCATCACCGAAGGTGCACTACTTACAGTTGAGGGAACGCTTGATGGGAATGTGCTCGAGGCTAGCTACGTCGCTATTACACCACCACTGACGATCCAACCTGTTGAGCCTTTTATCGGCATTGACGGGGTTATTCATAACCTTGATAGAGACGCTCGTAGCTTCACATTAAGTGATTTCCAAGTCACCACCACCGAAGAAACCTTTTACTTTAGCGAATTTGAGCCAGACGGTGAAGTTGCCGGTAACGACCCTCGAGCAGACGCCATTTGGGAAGACTTAAACGACGGTGACATGGTTTTTGTTGAAGGCTGGCACGACCCAGATAGTAACAGCATTGTGGCAAGTTTTGTATATGTGATTGGCTACGAACCCCCGCCAGTCATTAGCTACGTGGGCAACGTGCTCGAGCAAGACAAAGCTGCCCGTACACTGGTGCTAGGCGTCTTTCAGTTTGATGCAACTTACCGCGTTGTCGTTGACGACAGTACAAGTTACAGCGAAGGTTCGTTTAGCTATGAACCTTTCCCTGAACCTGATCCTATAGATGAAGATACTGCAGATGGTACTAGCTTCCCCATGATGCCTTTTGAGCGTGAGCTTAGTGCTGAAGAATTCTGGCAAAACCTTGAGCTAGACGACATTATCACCGTCATTGGTGGCGAAGATACAGATGGCACTATTGTTGCCCAACGCATCATCGCCATGAGCGATACCCCGCTTGTAAGCTTGAGCGGGCCTATCGCCAGCCTTGACCAAGCTGCCCAGCAAGTGCGTTTAGAGGGTATTGATGTTGTCTTACAACTGTCTGCCAATACCGAATTTGCTGAGACCACCTACGCCACAGATGGCACAACACCGCTTGAGGAGTTTTGGCAAAACGCCAGCGTTGACCGCATGGTTGTTGCTGAAGGTACGGTTACGAACGGCACTATGGACGTGCTTTATCTCACGTTATTACCAGACGAACCGCCCCCCCCGATTGACCTTATTGAGGGCACAGTTTCAGATTTAGATGCTGCTGGGCGCGTGTTTAACCTGCTCGAGGCCCCCGAATTTGGCTTCCGCTTCACCGACACTACCCGCTACGCCCTTGAAGATAAAGCGGTGAGCCCAGAAGAATTTTGGAACGGTCTTGCCGAGGGTGACTTTGTCATCGTCGAAGGTAGGCTCGAGCCAGACGCTAGCGGCTTACTTTTGATGACCGTTAGTGTCATTATCCAAACAAGCTACGACCCACCGCCACCCCCACCACCCGGACTTACCCTAGAAGGCACCGTGCGCGTG
>JBCCOX010000323.1:0-5914 GCA_039025155.1 Deinococcota bacterium
CCCAGCCAATGACTTTACGACTGAATAAGTCAAGCGTCACAGCCAAATAAAGCCAGCCCTCAGTGGTCGGGATGTAGCTGATATCTGATGCCCAGAGACTGTTCGCTGTCTTAGTATCGAAGTTCTGCTTGACAAGGTTATCTGCTTTAGGATGTTGGTGTTTTGAGTTCGTGGTAGGTTTGAACTTGCGCTTGCGCTTGCCCCTGATACCAGCTTCTCGCATCAGCCGAGCGACGCGCTTTCGTCCTACACCATAGCCAGCGGCTTTGAGGTCGCGGTGGATGCGTGGGGAATCGTAGGTACAGCGAAACACCCTTGAGGCACAGGAGTGAGCCTTATGAATGACTGGATTCATTCCAGGCAGCAATAGGTTCACGGCTATGACGGCTACCACAGTGAAACATATGGCGGCTTAAGCTGTTGTAGTTAATCTTCCCCTGAATCACCAATACTGTTTTAAACAACGTCAGCATGAAGCGTCGTTGCCATTGACCAATCTTCTCCATTTGTTCCAATGCTTGCTCTATAATCTCTTCTAAGCCATCGTCTGTTTGTCTTTTCACACATTTAAACTAAGCCGATGGCTTTCCTTTTGCAATTCCTGTCCGGAGTATTGTCACATTGAGTTCTACAATAAAATTTCAGTTGAGCTGACACACTGCCCCATCACATACCTTACCCAACACAGTTTATATACCCGCAAGACAGTAGCATGTGTGAAGGTAGCCTTCGTTAAGTGAGTGCGTATCCTTACTAAATCATTGCAATTTACGACATGCCTCGTACTAACCATCAAGATAGCTACTCTGTAGAAGCATTTTAAGAAGAGACTCACTAAAAGATTTGCTGGACACAAATATTTATGATCCCCCTTAGAGGAGTTGAGGTTGCAAAGCTTTTTAGTACATCACCACAAGCTAAGCTCTGTGAGCCCCAGCCCCGTTCAAGTGCGCTGGAGGCACATGTGTTAACCCCGATTTACAATCCCGTGCTCATTATGGCTTTAGCGATGGGCGTGTTTTTAGTTGTGCCGCTCTTATTTGAGCGCGTGCGTTTACCCAGTATTATCGGGCTAATTTTAGCTGGTGCGTTGGTGGGGCCGCATGGGCTTAATTTGCTCGAGCGCGACGAAACCATTCAACTTTTAGGCACTGTAGGGCTTTTGTACCTTATGTTTGTCGCAGGCTTAGAACTTGACCTGGTTGGGTTTATTAAACACCGCACCAGCAGCCTCACCTTTGGGCTGTTAACCTTTGCGTTTCCCATGCTACTGCCGCTAGCCTTAGTGCCATTTTTTGAACTAAGCTGGGCAGCAGTTATTCTTATTGGTGCTATTGTTGCGTCTCACACGCCTATTGCCTATCCTATTGCTAGCCGTCTAGGTATTAGCAAAAACCCAGCCATCACAGCAGCTATGGGGGGTACTTTGGTCACAGATACGCTGTCGCTGCTGGTGCTGGCCATTATCTCGAGCTATGTAGATGGTGCCTCGAGCGTGCAATTTTGGATCATCAAATTTGCCTTGCTAGCAGCTTTTTGTTTTGCTGTTTTACAAGGGCTACCGCGTTTGGGGCGTTGGTTTTTTCGCTATGTAGGTAATCAACCAATTGCCCAGTATGCGTTTTTACTCACCGTCTTGTTTGGCACGGCGTTTTTGGCTGAAGAACTGCGCTCAAAAGACCTCATTGGTGCGTTTTTAGCTGGGCTAGCCTTAAACCGTCTTGTGCCAGATACCAGTGCGCTCATGAACCGTTTACAGTTTGTTGGCAACAGTTTGTTTATGCCTTTTTTCTTGCTGTCAGTTGGCATGTTGGTAGATGTTCAGGTGCTAACCGACCCAGCCGTGTGGGGCCTAGCTGGTTTGTTATCGGTGATTTTACTGGTCGGAAAAGGCCTAGCAGCTTTTTTGTCTCAGCGACTGTTTAAGTACAGCCCGGCCCAAGGTTTTTTAATGCTGGGTATGTCGTTACCCCAAGCTGCTGCCACCTTGGCAGTGACCTTTGTCGGTTATGACATTGGCTTGTTTGATGAAAGCATGATCAACGCTGTGGTGGTGCTCATTATGCTCAGTTGTTTACTTGGCCCTTGGCTAGTCGAGCGCTACGGGCGCAAAGTGGGGCTCGAGAGTGACCTACCCGCTTCAATCTTAGACACACCTCAACGATTACTTATTCCTATCGGCGCGGGGAATGCCTCTGAACCCCTCATTGACTTAGCCGCCATGTTGCGCGAACCAGGTAGTGGCGAAGCGCTCTTTCCGCTGGCGGTTGTGACCAACGATGACACCGTACAAAGCCAGGTTGCCAGTGCTGAAAAACGCCTTGCCAACACGGTGATGCACGCCGCCGGGGCAGATGTGCCAACGACGCCACTGGTACGCATTGCCACCAACACGGTCATAGGGACGCTACGCGCTGTCAATGAGCAGCGCATTAGCGATGTGGTGATGGCGCTCGAGACTGACCAAAGGTCATGGCTTTTTGGCAGCGCCTTAGAGCAACTTTTAGCAAGTAGTGACTGCACCGTGTGGGCGGCCCGCTTAAATGCACCTGTTAACACCCACAGGCGGGCAGTGCTTATCTTGCCACCATTAAGCGATCATCACCCGAGCTACCAGCAGTCCATTCGGGCGCTCAAACTACTGGCCAACCGTTTGTCAATGCCGCTGTTGGGGCTAGTCATTCAAACCGGTGCTGAGCGCATTGCACGCCACTTTGCAGCGGTTAGACCCGAGGTGGAACAGCACTTTGAAACTGTCACTTGGGCTGAACTCGGCGCGCGTATTGACAGCTTAGCTGCGAGCGACTTGTGTGTCTTACTCAGTGTTCGGCGCAGTAGTTTAACGTGGTCGCAAGCGCTCACTCGGCTCGAGCAAGGCCTCATCAGCGGTGAAACCCTCGGAAGTGCGGGCAGTGTGCCCCAAAAAACCCCGTTTAGTTTGCTCATTCACTACGCGAGCGAACCTAACGAAGACCTGCAAGTGACCAATGTGCCAGCCGCCCTCACCGCTGAGCGGGTGATGTGCGGTGTACCTGAAAGCAGCTTGCACACGGTCATTGAAGCACTGTTACAACAAGAATTTGTGCAAACTCCAGAACGCTGTAGCCAAACCTTGGCCTGCTTGTTTAACGATCCTAAAGGGTTTGAAGTTGAGGTGTTGCCAGAGGCCTTTATCGCCCACGCCCGTATAGACATCCCCCAAACACTGATGTTTTTGGTCACAAGCCCAGCGAAGTTGCATTATCAGACGCAAACACGGCAAGTTGCAGGTTTGTTACTTAGCCCTGTTGACGACCCGCTCGAGCGGCATCACGAAGAACTGGCTGCGCTAGCGCACTTTTTACATGAACAAGGTGGGCGCTTGTCTCATGCACAGTCTTTCCAAGACCTTTTTCAAACACCTGTACTTGCTGCAAGCAGTTAGTGAGTAAGTTCTAGGCTCGAGCAGGCGCGCGCAATACCTGCTTGCCAGCTTAGCGCTGGTGTGTAACCTAGTTCATCTTGGGTTGCTTGGCTAGTCAAATGAATATCTTGCGTCATTAAGCGTGCGCGGTAGCGGGTGAGCGGCGGTTCTCGAGCTGGCATAAAACGCCACACGCCTTCACAAAGTTCCGCAGCCAGCCTCACGAGGGCTGCAGGAAGATGGTATTTAGGTGCAGCTACACCCAGCGTGTGGGCTATTTCGGTAAAGAGTTGGGCCCACGTGGGCTGGCCATCATCTGCCAGTAAAAAACTTTGGTTAGTAGCGGCATCGTGGCAACTTGCCCAGCAAATACCCTCTGCAAGGTTAGCTGCATAAGCGGTATTGATACGCGCTTGACCATCCCCCACCAAGGGTAATTGTCCGCGGGCAATTGCGCTCACCACCCTAGCAAACTGCGGGTCGCGCTCGCCAAAGACCCACAAACCGGGGCGAATAATTGTCCACGGCAGCTTCGCCATCATCACAGCGTCTTCGGCCATGCGTTTGCTGCGGGCATAAGCGTTGATGGTGCTATCCCGAGATAAGTTGCGTGTGTCTGCGTTCACAAAGCCACGATAAGGGTGAACGGCAATGCTCGAGACCAATAAAAAACGCGCTACATTGGCACGTTGAGCCGCCCGCAAAAGATAGATAGTTCCTTTCACGTTGGCACTGTAAAAGTCCTGCCAGCGCCCCCAGTCCGCCACCTTAGCAGCCGCATGAACAACAATCTCTACGTTCTTACAAACGTCTGTGAGCGCCGTTTCATCGCGTATGTCAGCGCGAACAATATGCAGCTCAGCAAGATGCGTGATGTTGTCAAGCTTACCCCACGGCGACACCAAGGCTGTGACCTGATGCCCGGCTGCCAGATAAGCTTCACAGAGATGACTTCCTAAAAAGCCATGCGCCCCTGTAATCAGTACCTTAGCCATTATCAACTACCATGATTAACTACCGTTGTCACAGCTATAACAACACCCCAAGCCGCCACAAACAAAATATATCGGTAGCTAGCCCAATGACCCAGTGAAAGACAATAGGATAGACAAGCGAGCGCCCGCGCAGGGCCAGCGCTGCAAACAAAAACCCAGCGGGCAGAGCTGCTATGACTTCTGCTGTAGGTGTCCCTAGGTGAATTAAAAAACTGCAAGCAGCTTGAATCCAGATGGCGACTGTAAGGCCGTGCTGCTCACGAACAACCTCCAGTAAAAACCCCCGGTAAAAAAACTCAAACGCGCTGTAATAAATGAGCCGCAGTAAAGACCACAGTACAAGTGCAGCGAAACTTGTCCCCGCCCACGCCCCTGCCCACGGGTAGGTAGCTTGGAGTTGAGGGTCGCTCGAGCCAATCCAAAGCAGCACCACAGCCACCC
Source organism: Deinococcota bacterium (assembly GCA_039025155.1). Taxonomy (GTDB): domain Bacteria; phylum Deinococcota; class Deinococci; order Deinococcales; family Trueperaceae; genus JBCCBI01. The sequence goes on from JBCCOX010000323.1 coordinate 4,840, forward strand.
CGCTACAGATTAGGGTGGGTGTAAGTCCAGCCGAGACATCACCGAGTGTGAGCCACGTAGCCCGCAGTTTGGTCAACGTCACATCTTGCCAAAGCAGCATACTGATTAGTGGAATGACCAAAAATAAAAGCACTGTCCAAGCAATACGCACCACGCCACTTGCAAAACTCAGGCCAGAACTCACACCAAGACTACTGTCAACCCGTCCAAAGGCTGGCGCAACGTTGTACCAGTACAGACCTTGCACAATAAGGGCAAGCAGTAAATAACGACTGCTTTTTGAGGTGGTGAAGGGCTCGAGACATTGCTGAATAAACTTTCGCATAAGGGTTAACTTGATGGAGATGTTCGCTGTACTAGATAGTGTTCGCTATACTAGATAAGGTCGTGTGACTTACGTTGATGCTGGAATGCTCGAGGCAACTTAAAAGGCTGTTTAAACGACAGCCAGCTAATAACGACCCTACGATAGTGCCTTCTCATAAAGGCGGTAGGTTTTGTATATCCTTGCCCCAGTAGCTTTAATCGCTTGGTTAATGCTGTGATTATCTTCCAAAATCCACGAAAGCTCACCAAAACTATAGCCTTGGTTATATCCTCTAGTAACAATGTGATCAATTAAAATGGCCTCAAAGCCTTTGTTGCGAAACTTGGGCAGAATACCTAGAATGGGCAAGCGCACGCTTTGGACAAACCACTTGCGCCGCAGTTTCATACCAAGTAAGTAGATGATACCTCTGGGCAGTAACCTGCCGTTGGGAATGCGTTTAAACACCTCATTGACATTAGGCAAACACACACAGACGCCAGCAACCTCCCCCGCAGACTCAATAAAAAGCGCCATCTTAGGGTCTAAGATGAGCTTGAGTTCAGCGGCGAGGTGGTCAAATTCTTGGTCGGTGTATTTGACAAAGCCCCAATTTTTTTCCCAAGCTTCACTGTAGATGTGTTTGAGCAAACCCAACTCAGCTTCAAAGTTAGCTATGTTCACGTCACGAACAGTCACATCGTAGCGTTTACTCGCGCGCGCTGCAATACGGCTGATACGCCCGCCGACATCAGGTTTTTGGATGTC
>JBCCOX010000324.1:0-5908 GCA_039025155.1 Deinococcota bacterium
AGACCAAAAATCGGGTTGGCTAGGGTAATTCATCACCTTGACATGTTCATAATTGGTTCACGTGCGTCAGCTACTTGTTAACAACATGTGTGAGATGAGAACTTAAGACTTTATTTAGAGGATCACATGACGATACACAGATAGCCAAATACCCTTTAGTCTTCGTGCTAGCCTAACTTCATATGAAGAAGAATGTAAACAGACCGTACACCTTTGTGCCTTTGGTGCTTATTATTTTGGCATTTTCGGCACTGTTAACATGGTTGCAAACACCTAGTAGGGATGTCACGCCAAGCGCAACTACAGATGGCGCAACTACAGATACAGCCAACACACTAACGGCGTCTCAAGTTGACATGACTAAGCTGATAGCCCCTAGCGAGATAATGCTTGCTAATTTTCACGGCCCTTTGCGCGTTTATGAGCCTAATCCAATTTGGTTTACGGATGACCAGGGTGATGCAATTTATCTGACAGGTTCACATACATGGCATGTCATGCGGGACATCGGCCCCAGTAACCCACCACCAGAGATGGATTACGACGCATTTTTAGACATGATGGCGGACAACAACCACAACTTTTTACGCTTTTGGGTGTGGGATATGTTGCAAGGCGTGGACAAAAACGTCTACGGCAGTGACCCCAGCTGGGTGGCACCTATGCCGTGGCAACGGGTGAGTGCAGATACCAGTGTTGAACCTGCAGTAGATGGCAACCCACCCTTTGATTTGACAAAGCTAGATGATGCCTACTTTGTACGCTTGCGCGAGCGGGTCATTGCTGCTGGTGAACGCGGTATCTATGTAGGCATTATGTTGTTTGAAGGGTTTGGCGGGCTTTTTCACGATGACGGCAGCCACCCGTTTCAAGCAGCTAACAACATCAACGGAATTGATGTAGGGCGTGCTCGGGGTGCTTACAACGATATCGCCTTAAACGATTCTGAGGTCTGGGCATTGCAACTTGCCTATGTTAACCGTGTCATTGATACGGTTAACGACCTCGATAACGTGATGTACGAAATCTCCAACGAAACCCATAACGAATCGGTGAACTGGCAGTACGCACTTATTCATCACATTAACGACTACCAAGCGAGCAAACCCAAGCAGCACCTTGTGGGCATCACCTTTATGCCGGGGGATTCTTACAGCTCTGCTGATACCAACAACAACCTGCTCTACGACTCGCCTGCAGACTGGGTATCGCCGCGTCAGCGTGATGGTGAAGACTGGCGCAATAATGTACCTCCAGCAGGTAACACTGGGGGGAAGATTGTTCTTTTAGATACAGACCACCTTGGACCTATGTGGGATTTACCAAGTTGGACATGGCGAACGTTTATCCGAGGGCATCATCCTATTTTGATGGATCCATGGAACACCTTAGACACATTGCAAGATGATGTGCCCATGGAGAGCCTCAACTTGTTACGGCTTTCCATGGGGCAAACCCGGCGGTATGCAGCGCGGCTCGAGCTAGGCACGCTTAGCCCGCAACCACAGCTTGCCTCGAGCCGCTACGCGCTTGCGAGTGACCGTGAATACCTTGTGTTTGCGCGTGGTGGCGACAACATCACAGTAAACTTAGAAAACACGCCCGGTCAGCTTAACTATGAATGGTTTGACTGGCAAGCAGATGAGGTTGTTAGCACAGGTCAAGTTGAGGGCGGTAGCTCTGTTACAATCGATAAACCCATCTCTGGTTCTGCCATTATCTATCTGTGGGCAGTAAATGAATAGGCTAGCATTACAGGATCGACAGAAATTTATTCATAAGGGTTGACAGAACCCCAGCTTAGCGTTTAAACTCACCAAGTGTTATCTGGTTTACGTTATGTAACCAGTGCGCGAAAAACCATCACACAGAAACCATTATACAGTCTACTAACGACCTAACTAAGGATGACTATGGCAAGCATGACTCACAATCTAGTGTCACTGATTACACGTTTCCAAGAGGAGCGTGTTATCGGCCGTGGCGCTAGTGGCTTGGTGGCTTTTCACAAGCTTAGTGACGTGCTCGAGCGGTCATTGGCGCTAGTTGTGGCCCACATGGCTACTATTGGCGACGTTCTAGGCTTTCCGTGGGATAGGTCTGCGCAAAAGGTTCTAAAAACCATGTAATACATCTGGTTTAACCACTCTGCCGCAGATGCCCACAAGGTATCTGCGGTTTTTTTGTGCATCAACTTTGTGTATCAACTACATAACTAGGCTGACCGCAGCTACTTAAGGACATCTCTCCCTTTTTTCCAAGCCAACATAACCTCGAGCTATTTCATTCACAGATTCGGTAACTTATCTGCCCCAGCAGGAGGCGCACCCCCTACAATCAAGCGGAGTTGGTATGAGTTCACTATGAACCGGGAAAGGTACAAGGTTGCACACTATGAAGCGTTTCCACTACACCTTATGACCCTAAGAATCTAAGGTTTAAATCACGTTTTTTACATGTTGACTAACAACGCTGAGACAAGCTCAGGATAATCAAGTTCTACTGAAAGTGAGACTGACACGTGTTGATGTACGCTTTACTCACATTTATGCACACCGTAGTTAGGCGTGTTCGCTTACCTGCAGCCCCAACGTCATTCAGGCGTTACGCGAGTTTGCTGGCAACGTATTTGCGCCCACAGCGTGCCAAAGCGCTGCTCATGGCACTTTTACTCTTAACAGGCATTGGTATGCAACTTGCTGTGCCCCAACTGCTTAGGCGTTTTATTGATGCTATTGGCGCTGGGGCTGACCAGCGTACCCTGACCGCCGTTGCCCTAACGTTTTTAGCTGTTGCAGTTGGCAATCAAGTCGTGACAGCAGCAGCCACCTATTTAAGTACCGATGTTGGTTGGACAGCTACGAATCAGATGCGCACAGCGCTGCTCGAGCATTGCCTCAAGCTCAATATGAATTTTTACAACGAACGCCGCCCTGGTGAGCTTATTGAGCGCATCGACGGAGACGTTACCGCGCTCTCGAACTTCTTTTCGCAGTTTTCGGTGCAGGTTTTGGGTGGCTTTTTACTGATGATTGGTATTTTAGTGACACTCTGGCTCGAGAACACCTTGGTGGGTGCGTCTTTGACTGCGTTCACTATTATTGTAGTGGTCGTATTAGCTCACTTGCGCAGCTATGCAGTTCCTGCAAGTGAACTGGAACGTGAAGCTAGCGCGCAACTCTACGGCTTTGTAGAAGAGCGCGTGGCCGGCTTGGATGATATTCGCGCTAACGGCGGGCAAACTCACGCGATGATGCGTTTTTATACGACCTTGCGCGACAGCTACAGCAAAACCCTCAAAGCGTGGCTCATGCGGTCAAATATTTGGGTGAGCACCATCGGACTTTTTTCGTTGGGTTATCTGCTCATCATTAGCCTCAGCGTGCTGTTGTTTCAGCGCGGGCTTATTACGCTTAGCACGGGACTTCTCTTTTTGCAATACATGGGTATGTTGGAACACCCCCTCGAGCAACTCACCATGCAATTACAAGACTTACAAAAAGCCACTGCGAGCATCGGCCGCATTGACGCGCTGTTTCAAGAAGACAGTCGTTTGCTAGCACCTATAAAGCCTCAAACACTACCTGCTGATGCGCTCGAGGTCAACTTTGACAACGTCAGCTTTAAATATACCCAAGATACCTCTAAGACGGTTCTGAACAACGTCTCTCTTAAGTTGCCCGCAGGTCGCGTGCTAGGTTTGTTAGGACGTACCGGCAGCGGCAAAACGACCCTCACCAAGTTGCTATTTCGCCTTTATGACCCCACGCAAGGAAGCGTTCAACTTAGTGAAATTGACACCCGCAACTGCGACTTAGCGCAGCTACGTCATGCAGTCGGTATGGTGACCCAAGACGTACAACTGTTTCATGGGAGTGTGCGTGATAACGTGCGCTTTTTTGACCCTAGTGTGAGTGATGCGCAAATTAATAAGGTGCTGCACGAACTTGGGCTTGATAGATGGCTCCAAAGTTTGCCTGCAGGCCTAGACACACAGCTCGAGCCTGGCGGTAAAGGCCTCTCGGCAGGTCAAGCGCAACTCCTTGCATTTGCACGCGTGTTTCTTAAAGACCCGGGCTTAGTCATTTTAGATGAGCCTTCGTCCCGGCTTGACCCAGCTACTGAGGCGATGCTCGAGCGGGCCATCAGCAAACTTCTTAGCGGACGTACTGCAATTATTATTGCGCACCGTTTGGATACGGTGGCAAGAGCAGATGATATTGCCATTATGGCAGATGGCAAGCTGGTAGAACACGGCCCACGTGCAGCGCTCGCTGCCCAAGCTGGTAGCCGTTTTGCCCGTCTTTTGCGCAGTGGTGAAGGTGAGTTGGACAGCCTACTAGCGCAACTAGATACACCATCCGCACTACCCTCAGCCGAAGCTGCCCCGGTGTGATGACCTCTCTAAACCTGTGCAACTTTGAGGTATGGATGCCAGCAACGACACCCTTCTTGACATTACTGATTTAACAAAACCTCTATTGAGCACAAGAATTGACCTTCGACGACATAATCTTGCAGATATTCCGAGGAATGTTCATGACAACAGCATCAGCTTCCCAAACCCAAACCCCTACTCATAAACCGCTGAGTACCTTTGCCTACATGCGGGCACTCACTCAATACCGTCCTTGGTTTTTTACCCTGAACATCATATTGTGGACGGCGTTTCACAGTTCGCCACTTCTTTTTGGACTGTTAACTAAAGCCCTGTTCGACACACTTTCGGGCGGTGAGGCACTGTTAGGCTGGAGCTGGCTTAACGCCACTATGCTTGTAGTTGCCATTGCCGTGACCGATTTTTCGCGCTTAGGTATTTTTGCGCTAGGTATTAATACGTGGATTCGCTACTGGTTACAAATTGAAACGCTTTTGCGCCGTAACCTTGTGCGGTATCTCCTTACTGCAGCAGGCTCGAGGCATCTGCCAGAATCTTCTGGTGAAGCTGTGAGCCGTGTACGTGATGAACCCATGGAAGTTGTGGAGTACATCGAGCGCTGGGTGGATGGCAGCGGCGTGTTCATCTTTAGTGTAGTTGCCCTAGCCATTATGGTGCGTATTGACCCACTTATTACGTCGGTCATTATTGTGCCACTCATCGCTATGGTGCTTATCACCCAAGCACTTACACCCTATATTCGTAACTTTCGTAAGCGCTTCCGGCGCGACACCGAAGCCGTGACCGACTTTATCTCTGAAAGTATGACGGCTATTTTGGCAGTTAAAGCGGCTGGGCGTGAAGCGGCTATGGTCAACCACTTTGACAGCCTCAACCAAAAACGTCGTAAAAGTGCCTTGCGCGATAGCTTACTACGCGAACTGTTGCGTCTAGGAAACGCCAACATGGGCGTGCTGAGTTTAGGGATTATTTTACTCATGGTGGCGCGCGCCCTCGAGCAACACAGTTTTAGCATTGGTGATTTTGCGCTGTTTGCAGATTACCTCGGCCGCCTCAGTTGGAACATGGCGTTTTTTGGAGACGCACTAAGCCAACATAAGCGCGCTGGTGTTGCGTTTGAGCGCATGCACAAACTTTTGCAAGATTCGCCTGCAGGCGAAGTGACCCGGCTCGAGCGCTTGCCCCTTGATGCCAACGCTGACATTGACCAAGCAGCTAAGCAAGATAATCAGCAGGCCCGCCCTTCTGACCAGCAGCATGTTTCACGTGAAACATTTGAGATGCTCGAGGTTGATAGCCTCAGCTACAGCTACCCTAACGGCACTCGCGGTATTCAAAACGTGTCATTTAAGGTTCAACGCGGTTCGTTTACGGTCATTACTGGGCGCATTGGCGCAGGTAAAACAACCTTGTTACGCGCGTTGCTTGGGTTAGTACCTCGAGCAACAGGAACTATTTGCTGGAACGGTCAGCAAGTAAGTGACCCAGCCAGCTTTTTTGTACCCCCAC
>JBCCOX010000325.1:0-5863 GCA_039025155.1 Deinococcota bacterium
GACCTCACTACCTTTGTAGACGGCCGCCAGCTTGATGACGACGGCAATTTGCTCTTGCGGTTCACCAATGGCGCGCGGGGCGTGCTGATTTCTTCCCAGATTTCGATTAGCGGTGAAAATGATTTACGCCTCAGAGTCCACGGTACCAAAGGCAGCCTCACCTGGCACCAAGAGTATCCAAATGATTTGTACGTAACTATGCTTGGGCAACCAACCCAGATATACCGGCGCGGGAATGACTACCTGTGTGATGCCGCCCAAAAAGCTAACCGCATTCCAGCAGGTCACCCAGAAGCGTTTTTGGAGGCTTTTGCCAACGTCTATCTAGGTGCTGCTGAAGCCATTCGTGCCAAGAAAAATGGGACGGCGTTAGGCGAGCTAGAAGGCGACTTTCCCACCGTGCTCGACGGCGCGCGCGGCGTGAAGTTTATTGAGAAAACAGTTGAGAGTAGCCAGACAGATACCAAGTGGTTGCCGTTTAGCTGAGGCTACATCAGCATCTACAATCACACAAAATGCCACCTCGAGAGATCAAGGTGGCATCAACATTGCTTGCGCTATAAATTTGTGTCTAGGCTTGGCTGTACTGCAAGTCAAAGGCATCTGCAGCGCTTTGAATATCACTTGGAAACGCATTGGTGATGCGCTCGAGCGTCCGCTGCGCCGTGTAGTGAATCATCTTGCTGAGCGCTTTGCCGCCCCATTTTTCAGCTTCGGGCAGATCTAGGTGAATGGTAATATCAAAGCTGTAGGTGATATTACTACCTTGCGGGAGGGGTTGCACTAAAGCTGTGCCAGACACTTCTGCCCAGCCTAGTTTAGGTTCTGAAAAGGGCAGGGCCTCGAGCCGCGCACCTTTAGCCGTTGGACGCACAAAGCTTTGAAAGCTCAGGGCGCGCTCGCCAAAAAGGGCTGCGTTCACGACAATACTTGCCTCAACTTGCTGCATGGCTGATAAGTCACTGACAGGTTGAGCTGACTGGTGTGGCTGTTCTAGAGTTTCCTCAAAAGGATTATTAGGAACATCACTCACGTGTAAATCACTTAAAAACGACGCATGGGCAAGACTCTTGCGTACGTCGCGCACAAAGTCGAGGGCGCGCGCTTGGTCAAGCATGAGGTGAATATCAAACGTGACTGTATTGGTAATTTTCATGACGTGGTTTCACCGAATGAAGGTGCTGGTTTTGAACTCCTTTGTGACTAGACCGATGATGCCATTTGTAAAGCTGACATCAAGACATGTAGCTTACGTATAAACCTAGCTTAGCAGGCCACTTACGGCGTCACAATGGTCATGTATTCAATGACCAACAGAGGATTTTATCGCCACAATAGGCCTTGTGTACTCATGAGGCGTATACGCTATTTAAGGGTGTGTTAGGTATAAGCGTACACTGTGCTTAAGGTTGACAGTACTTGCAGTAACCATCTTACTGTAGTTACAACTACTAAGTACTATAGCGAATGCTAGCCTAAGCGTAACGTCACTTAGTGTACGGACATTGGAGAATCCGTGAAGATTGTCTTATCAGTATATGCCTATAAGTGACTTGATGACCTGCTAGCTGATGTAATACTGCTTCACCACACTAGAAATGTCGCAAATTTACATCCGTTTTTACTGTTTGAAAAGCATTTGATGTTGAATGTTTGCGACAAAATTTCTATGGTGATACAATACTAAGTCGAAACAATAATGCCATAGTCGAAATCGTCTTAGGATACGCTCTCACGTGCGTTTTGCATGGCACGTTGTGCCACGCAAAATTCACTTTAGTGTAAGTTTGTGCATGCACAAATAAGAATCTAAGAAGGACTCACCCACTCAACGCGGAGGTCGCCTTCTTTGAGGGCTGTCTCGAGGTCTTGGTCAGAGGCATTTTTGAGCTTAGGCAAATCTGCAAAACGGCTTGTAGTGGTGGCAAACCCTACCCGCACAATGATGTGTCCATCGTCATCGCGTTGCCCGATACGCCAAACAAGCTGCGATGCAAGCCCTTCAAACATCTCTGGAGTAATGTCTAATTCTGCCAGTAAGCTGTCTATATCAGCCCCTAAACTCATATGTTTAACTCCTCTAACCTGATTATAAGCTTATTATGTGGAGTCATTATGTCCAGATTATCGTCAACGCCATCAACAGACACACCCTCAGCAGAAACCAGCTCAACCAAGTTAGAGCGTGAAACGCGACCTCAAGGATCAGCGAGAACTCCGGCAGATTACGCTGTGTTACTGCTTAAAGGCATGCTTATGGGCAGTGCGGATGTGATTCCGGGGGTGTCTGGCGGCACAGTGGCGCTGCTCGTTGGCATTTACGAAGAACTGATTGATGGCATTAGTGCCTTAACACGCCCCATGCTTTGGAAAGCAGTTTGGCAGCGCCACTGGAAACGTGCGTTTAACCTTGTTCCGTGGCGTTTTTTGGGAACCTTGGGGCTGGGTATTGGGATTGCCATTGTGCTTTTGGCAAGGGTGCTCGAGCAACTCCTCGAGCACTACCCAGTAGCCATATGGAGTGTTTTTTTTGGCTTGATTGCAGCCTCCATAGTAACGGTTCGCAAACGTGTGAGCCGCTGGCATCCACCCACCTATATTATGTTTGCAGTCGGCACGGTCATTGCCTTTGGGCTGGTTGGCTTAACACCAGCGTCTACCCCCACAGCTTTGTGGTTTTTGTTTTTAAGCGGCTTTATTGCTGTCTGCGCGCTTATTTTGCCGGGGATTTCTGGCGCGTTTATTTTAGTGCTTTTGGGTAAATATCAAGTTATTTTGGCAGCAGTCAATGAATTTAATATCGCCATTATTGCTGCTGTAGGCCTCGGGGCGGTGAGCGGCCTGCTGAGTATTGCTAGGATTTTACGTTGGACGCTCGCCCGCTATCACGACATCACCATTGCGCTTTTGTGCGGATTTATGCTCGGTAGCTTGCGTAAGGTCTGGCCATGGCAATTAGAGACAGGGCAACACGAAATGGGGCAACAAGATACAGGTGGGGTACTGGTCAATACCTTGCCAACATCTTTCACTGAGGCTGTCATAGCGTTGCTGCTTGCCACTGGTGCGTTTGTGATTGTTGTCGGTATTGAACGTTGGTCAGCGAGACGAGAAGCTCACTGATAACTCTATCTTCAAGACGGCATCATCAAGTCTTAAGGGCAGATTCACAGACTTAAGGATTGATTCACGCACACCCCATTCTGTGCCTTCAAAGCTTTCCCTAGACGCACATTCACGCTTTAATGAAGCCACTGTGTGACCGGATGTATCACATAGGTATATATAAGCTGCAGCTTAATACCATTTAGCATGTTGATGCACTAAGCCTGTGCGTTAGAGCGAGGCATCTCGCTAACACGTCTTTCGTAAAAGGCGCACCTCATCACTCTAGCGTTTAGACGGACCACACACTACGAAAGGATTGTTTGATTTATGAAGCAAACCAGCAAACACTACGTTCAAAAGATGCTTCTCACGCTCATGCTGGGTGTGGCTGCGTTTGTGGTGGTACTCACCACCTCACCCCAAGTGGCTGCCCAGCAAACCATTACGCCGATTGACGAAGGTCGGGCGTTTCTCGAGGACGAGCAAAACACCATCGACATCATCGAAACTTACGGTGCTAGTGTGGTTGCCATTAGCATAGAAGTCCAAGGCAACGGGCAAACCCCCGGCGATTTTTTAGAGCAAATCCCTGAGCAGTTCCGCGACTTTTTTAACCTACCCGAAGACTTTGACCCAGAAGATTTCGACAACCTGCCACTTCCTCCTAGCCAAGGTTCTGGTAGTGGTTTTGTCGTCGGTGATAGTGGGCAGATTATCACCAATTATCACGTGGTTCGGCGGGCGCTCGAGGAGCGCAGTGTCACCATGCTCGACGGTGCTGAGATTCGCGTGATCTTCCCCGGTAATGACCAAGAAGTTCCTGTGAGTGTCGTAGGTGCAAATGCCCTCTACGACATTGCACTCTTAGAACTTGAAAATCCTGAAGACTTGCCTGCTGACTTACTGCCCATTCCCATTAGCGACTCAGACAGCGTGCGCGTGGGGCAAAAAACCATTGCCATCGGCAACCCGTTTGGCTTTGAATCCACTGTGACCGCAGGCATTGTGTCCGGTATTGGGCGTAACCTGCCCGGCGTGGGTGAAATCAACGTGCCATTACTTCAGACAGATGCTGCCATCAACCCCGGTAACTCAGGCGGGCCGCTGCTTAACTCACGCGGCGAGCTTATTGGCATCAACACAGCCATTATTCCGCAAGTGGGTGCAGGCGGGCAGCGCGGTAACCTCGGCATTGGCTTTGCCGTTCCTAGCAATATTTTGGATGCTAACCTCGCTGAGATGCAAGCGGGTGTCTTTAGTGACATTGACTCGAGGCCGCGTCTAGGCGTTATCATCCGCGATGTAAACACCTACCCTGATAATGTTCGCGATACTCTCAACCTACCAGAAAGTGGCGTCGTAGTCATGGAAGTTCAAGCCGGCAGTGCTGCCGAGCAAGCGGGCTTACAAGGTGCAGAGTTTGAAGTGACTGCTGAAGGGCAAACCATTCCTGCTGGTGGCGATGTAATCTTGGCTGTGAACGGCGAAGCGGTGCGCAACGCCAGCGACATTCAGGATGTTGTTTTTAGCAGCAGCCGTGGTGACGTGCTCGAGCTAACCGTCTGGCGCGACGGCGAAGAGCAGATGATTCCTGTCACGCTAGATGTTGTGCCTGTAGCAGAAGGCTCCGACGAAAACTAACCGAGTGCCATATTCACTCTATTACCTAGGGCATCCATAGAGATGCCCTTTTTTGTTGAGGACATCAACCTATAATACCTATACAATTTTGATGATGCCATTTTCCTAAATCATCACCCCAAACATCACACACCCAAAGTTGATGGGCAGGTAGAACCACAAACGGCAGATGACGCATAAGTTGCATACCAACAAGGTCAACGTCATCCACTTCCCACACAAGTACCTTCACACCATGTGTCCTAGCATAGTTAATCTCGTAAAGCTTTAGAGCTAATCGCAGTGGAAACGCTACAGCACGTTCCGAGCGCGCTACACCATCCCCCATCGACTCCATGCGCGTACTATTTTCGCCAGCCTGCAAACTGCTAAAGCCTATGGGTTGACCTTGCTTGAGGACAACAAAAAATGCCTCATCAATACAGTCCTCATCTAAAAAAATCTCGTCCCAGTTTGCGTTTGGTGTTGGTGGGCTGTGAGCATGGGTATCTGTGTAGGCTTCTAAACACAGGTCTACAAGGTCATTCAAGATGTTTTCTTTGTTGAGGTCAGCTAGCGTTGTGAAGGTGTAGCCGCTGTGCTCGAGCCGCCTCAGCAGAGGTTGATACACACTCACATCTACCCTATCAACATCTAATTCAGGCCCAAACGAACGCAGTAGCTTTTGATATCCAAGTTTCTCGAAAAACATCCCAGCAGGTGATGTCTCGAGCGTCATTCCGCGTAATCGAGCTATTGGTACAGGTAGGTGCTCGAGCAACGCCTCGTGCAACCTTGTCCCTATACCTTGCTGCTGATACTCCTCTGCAACCACCACCACAACCCGAAAATCATTTGGGTGATAGTGCAAGCTGTTTTGGTAGACGCTAGCAAGTCCAACTAAACTACCTGTATCTTCAGCAACAACCGTGTGCATAAAGGTTGGTGTGTGGCGTGTCGTGCCGTAGTGTGTGTAGGCTTGCATGGCATCATCGTTTTGGAAGGTGATTGAAATGAGGTGCTCGAGCCACGCATCATCACCCTCTTGATACGCCCTCAACTCAATAGCCATCAGGTTTATTTAGCCTGCCTAGCCTCAATCGATGTAAGCATTTCAAACGCAGCTTCAGTTGGC
>JBCCOX010000326.1:0-5862 GCA_039025155.1 Deinococcota bacterium
CACCTTGGTGTCACGCTGACTCACAAGGTCAATCACATTGCTACTGTCTAGTACGATGCTACTGATGCACCGCTTGTGCTGCTGACTGGCACTGCGGGTCTGTTCAAACGCTTCTACGACAAGTCGAACATACAAGCGCTGGCGTGGGCTGCTAAACTGCGGTCTCAAGCGCATGATGACATCCAGCGTGTCGCCTGAAACAACACACGCGGGCATCGTCACCTGCATATCGTTGTAAAACTGACGTGCTCGCAAGGTGCGCACTAGCGCGCGCAGCATGACGACAACATAGATCAACACCACAACAAACGCAGGTAAGCTGAGGTAGTCCTCAAGACGGCTCGGAAACTGGCTTGACAGGGGTAATATGTAAGCACCTAAAGCTGCTAGTGCAAGCAGTCCAAGCGCTAAAAACCCGCTGTTGGCACTCACCGAGGGCAAACTTACCTTGTGTTCAGGGCTATCGTCGTAAGACACTGTTAGCAAGCCCAAGTCAGCTGTACTGGCATTTCCGGGTGTGACTCTAAAACTGCGCGTCACTTTGAGGGCTCGAGCTGTTGGGGTAATTACCCGCGCCCGCATGTGCCACTCGAGCACTAAGTGCTCACTGGCATAGCTCACCGGGCCGGGTGGTACAGCCATGTAAAACGGCAGTCTATAGGTCTCGCGTGGTTCGAGTAGCAGCACCTGTTGCTGTACGGTATCGGGTGTTTTTTTAGGTGCTTTTTCAGACGCACTTTTAGATGCGTTTAGCTTTGCAGCAGCCTGCTCCATTTCACGTGCAGATAAGCTCACAACAGGCTGATCCAAATGGCCTGCAAGGGCCTGTACGTCAATAAGCTGTTTGTGTACGGGGCCGCGGTCCGTTACGCCCGCGCCGCGTGCTTCCCACCAGTACTCGAGCAGTACCGCACGGCAGGGTGTAAGTTCACTCACCAGCATGCTAATCTGGCCGCTCATCATGCCACCAGCCGGGTAAGTGCGCTCAGAATTGTCAAACTGAATCTCTAAAACCGACACCTTCTACCCTTTCTGGTTATTTTGCTAATTACGTAACCCGAGCAGCCTAAGCAGAAACAGCATTCAAGTTCAACTAGCGCGTTGTAAACCTTTGACAACGTTCACAAGGTGATTTGTCAAACTTAGTTATCCAACGCACTTTACCGTAAATACAAGGTATAGCTAAGCCTTAACCCCAAGCCTTAGTATTCGAGCCCTAGCATTTGCTTCAACTCAGCCGAGGGTGAAGCTCGAGCATACATGATGCTGAGGTCGTTTTAGCTTTGGCACGCGCTAGCAGTGGGTTTAAGCGCGCTCATCCAAACGCGCAAGGCATCTTCTGGTGGCTGCCCACCGTAGGGAAAGCCAAGCACACAAATGTCTTCAAACCCTGCTTCATGGAGGAGGCTTTGTGCCTCAGCAGGGTCATAAGCGCGTTCAGTGTGAACCTCGGTAAACGATAACTCACCCCGTCGACACAACGCTTCAACGGTGGCGAGTTTGCGTGTGTCGTCGTAAGTATGTGTCCAGTGATAATAAACATCCCCAGCGTAGCCACTGGCAATGCCCATTTCCCAGAGGTCGCGCAGACCTGCTTCGGTGTTGATGTCAAATATAAACAGGCCACCCGGGCGAAGCGTTTCCCATACACAGCGCGCAGCACGTACAAAATCACTGGGTTCAGTAAGGTTGTTCAGAGAATCAAACATAGACACCACAAGGTCAACAGGTAGGTCTAAACAAAAATCCCTAAAATCTGCCTCGAGAAAGGTCAGTACAGGCATCTTGTCACGGGCAATAGCCAGCATCTCTGGCGATTTGTCGAGGCCGATGACCTCGTAGCCGTGACTGTAGAAGGGAATGCTCGAGTTGCCCGTACCACAACCTAAATCCAGCACCCGCTCACCTTGCCAACCGCGCGCAGCAGCGTGCTCGAGCACGGCGTCAGCCCAGCCTTCATAGTCAATATCTTTCATAATGGCGTCGTAAACTTGGGCCATCAAACTAAACGGCTGAGTCATGGGCATCCAGTATAGCCTGTTGCTACGAGCTGATACCAAAAGCTGACACCGCAAGCTGACACCGCAAGCTGACACCGCAAGCTGACACCAAGGTGAAGTTTGAGTGTCCAACATGACCCTCACAATCATGGATGACATCCCCCTTCTTTAAGCATGACATCCAACACCAATAGCTGTAACAGCATCTTGCGAAGCTTCTATAAGGTTGATATTTCAATATCATCACTTAAACGCTTTTTAGACAGACCCTAAGATGATGTTGACACTCACCCCCATCTGAACATCCTGTTACAGTGCAATTAACGTGTCCTTAGCGTGTTATTACAGCCTTGTTGACGCAGATTGACGACATAGGTTGACGTGGTGTTGCTAGCCGTTCCCCCTATAGATGTGATAAAAAAGGGATTATGTCAAGAATCGTGTTGGGAAATAGCGGTAGTGCCCTAGCGCTGCAGCAAACACGTGCTGTGCTCGCTGAACTCACTGAGGAATGGCCTGATCTCAATATCATTCAACACACCATTCGCGGTGCTGGCTCACCAGCAGATGTGCTCGCAGCACTCGCGGGCAACACAATAAACATTGCCGTGCTCGCTGCAGATAGCCTGCCACTTAGCCTGCCAGACGATGTTACTGTTGCCGCTATTGCCAAACGGCTCGAGCCGCGTACAGCGCTCATCAGCAAAGGGCTTAAACAACTCGCCGACTTAGCGCCAAGCGCAGCAGTTGGTGTGCGCGATGAACGCGATAGGGCGTTTTTGCTAACGCGCCATCCCGAACTCACTGTTCAGGTGCTCACAGAAGGCTTTGAAGAACACTTTAACCGCATTAGCAGCGGCGAACTTGCAGCGTTGGTGTTACCTGCCGATGCACTTATTCGTTCTGGACACCGCCAGCATATTGAAAGTTTGCTCGAGGCAGATGTCTTTACCCCTTGTGTAGGACAAGGCGCACTGGCCTTAGTCGTGCGAAGTGACGACGACCTCGCTTTTGAAACCGCCTATACCTTGCAGCATCGCCCTAGCTTCGACCGCGTCCAAGCTGAGCGCAGTTTTGCACTTGCCCTAGCTAACCAGCCCGCTAACCAACCTGCTAACCAACCGGGTAAACACAACTACGCCATTGGCGCGCTAGCTACAGTAAGTGGCGATGGGGACATGAGCCTTTTTGGTGCAGTTACCGACCCCGCACAGCACATCACGATTCAGGCTGAGATTTCTGGTGAAGCCCGTGAAGCTAACACGCTTGGCAAGGAGCTTGCTCAAGACGTGCTAGATCAGCTTGCCAGCCTGTCCTAAACTTTACTTCTCAGAGTTTGTTGTAAGCGACTTTCAGATGGTGCTGATGCGTGCGGTGGGTAGATGTTAAACAAGTATTCACGAAGTCAAGCACTTGACGTGTCTTGTACTAGGCACTGACTATTATAATTCTATGATGCATAAGCTCCCCGAGCTAACCGTAGGCACAGGCTTGTGTCAGCAGCGACTTGTAATGTCACAAACAACGTCACAGTCACAAACAATGCCACAAACCAAGCAGGCAATATTCAAGCGCATGCTGATACTTTGGCTGAGCGTTTTAGCCTTACTGACAACACTGCCAGCAGCTCGAGCACAACACGTCGGCGACCCTGCACCTGCGTTTGCACTAGCTGACGTTCACGGTCAACCCTTACGGCTCAGTGACTTTGCGGGTAGGCCCTTGGTGATTAATGTCTGGGCCACGTGGTGTCCACCCTGCCGCGAAGAGCTACCTATTTTTATGCACGCGCAAGAACGCTTAACTGCCCAAGGTGACGATGCACTTATCATGCTCCTCAACAACAACGAAGCTGCTGGTACAGCCGCAGCTTTTCTCGAGCAAGAACAGATTCAACTTATTGCCGCCTTTGATCCAAGCCGGCAGCAGCGCGATAGTTTCGATTTAGACAGAGCTAGCGATGTTATTCGTGACTACCGCGTTCGGGGAATGCCCACAACTTTTTTTATAGATGCAACTGGCATTATCCAAGCTATCAAAGTAGGTGCTGTCACCAGCTCTGAACTTGCTGAGTTGCTCACCACAATTGATGTAACCTACAACGCCAACCTGCGTTCAAGTACCCCCATCAGCCAGACTGTTTTAGGAGATATTCACGGTCAAATTGTCTTGCGTGACCGACCTACCCAAGCAGTGGCGTCTTGTGGAGACCGCTGCCCTGAACTTCATGAACTAGGGTTAGCCGAAGCAGCCCAACCAATAGGAGCGGCCCAGTAGGAACAGCCCAACAGAAACAACCCCGTAGCACCTACTAAGATTTAAAGTGAGGACATCATGGTTGACAAACTAGCTACACCGCAAACAGCTTCTTCTGCACCTGAACTTGCAGCTACATCTGAATTTGCACCTAAATTGACGAAGGCGGGGTTATCTGCCAGGGCCCAACTTACTCTGCATAGCCTTGCCTTTGTCTTAGGACTTAGCGCGGTCTTTGTTGCCCTTGGCTTTGGCGCTGGTCTCATTAGCAACTTTTTGTTTGACTACGGTCATGCTGTGCGTTTAACAGCAGGTGGCTTTCTAATTTTTATGGGCTTGGTAATGCTTAAAGTTATTCCTATTGCAGTATTCCAGCGCGATTTGCGCCTACACATGGCCCGTAAACCTGCTGGCTTTGCGGGGTCTGTACTCGTTGGAGTGGCCTTTGGTGCTGGCTGGACACCTTGTATTGGGCCAGTGTTAAGTGGCATTTTGGTGCTTGCCAGTAGCACCGGGCAAGCTAGCCAAGCTGCACTACTACTTGCTGCGTATTCGCTTGGCTTTGCCGTGCCCTTTTTACTTGCCGCACAAACGCTCACCAGTTGGCGCAAGCTAAACCGCTACACGCGCGTCATTGAACGCATTGGCGGTGTCATGCTTATTGTGGTGGGTCTTGTGCTGCTGAGTAACTGGTTCAGTTACCTTGCGCCTTATCTGGCAAGCTTGGGCAGTCTAGAAGGGCTTTTAGGAGACGCCCGGCCTAGTTTTGGGATTGCGTTTATTGCTGGTGCGCTGTCGTTTTTATCACCTTGTGTGCTGCCTATTTTGCCATCATTTTTGGCTTATTTAACAGGTTTAAACGCCGATCAACTGCTAGCTTCACCCAAAGTTTAAACGCTGGCAATTACAGTTAATATTGCATCAACAAACTGATTTCACCATAAAGATAGTCTCAAGAAAATACGTCAGAGATTACCTTATATTGCCAGTTTGATTGATGTATTTGTTCGATGTTTACCTTGGTCGTACAATATCATTTTTGGTTATTTTGGCGACAAAATAGCCTGCGCAATTCCGAGCAGTAAGCGAGACAACTCGCGAGGTGAAACAGATACCAAGCTACTTTCACGACAAAGACAATCTCAAGAAAAGTACGTTAGAGATTTTCTTAAGGCGTTGAATGTGATGATGAGTTTGTTTTACATCTACCTGTTCTATATCTACATTAGTCATGCAGTATAAAACTTAGCACATTAACTACCATGCTACAGCAGCAAATCACTTTCATTAGCGCCATCACTTTCAACACAACCGCTGCCCCTGAGACGCGCTCGAGCAAGCGCTTGCTCTGCTCGAGCTAACAAGCTAGCTGGCCTATCTTCGGGCCTGTACGCACTGACGCCGCAGTTGAGCACAAGCTGGGGCAAGTCATCTACCGCTAACTGACTGATGGTTTGACACAAGCGTACTGCTACTTGCTCACCTTCAACATGAAACGCAGGCGCAGTAATCACGGTAAACGTGTGGCTAGGGTTATAGCCAATTAAGTCAATGTTGCGCAGTTGAGATGAAATGGTTTTACCCACCAAATTTACGACCGTGTCAA
>JBCCOX010000327.1:0-5849 GCA_039025155.1 Deinococcota bacterium
CTATAACTTCATCACTTTTATAACTTCATCGCTAGTGACTTGACTACATCACCATCAATACCTTTGAAATAACACTTAAGGAGATCATCATGGCTGTAACCCCACCTTCCCAAGCTCAACACGGCATCACCGCAGGCAGTATACAGGCGTACTTTAAGCGCAATTACGACACTATTTTTAAAGCCGTTGACGGCCTCAGCCACGAAGACAGTTTTATTCAACCGCAACCTGCGGGCAACTGCTTTAACTGGGTGCTTGGGCATATTGTGGCAACCCGCGGCTACGCCCTAGACCTACTTGGTGAACCTGCTGTCTGGTCAGAAGATGACGCCAGTCGCTACCGTACCGGGTCAGCCGCCATTACAGATAGCTCGCAAGGTAAACCGCTAACTGAGTTGCTCGAGGCTGTCACCAGCAGCCAAACTCAACTAATAACAGCTTTACAGAATGTAGCTGAGGATGTACTCGCACGCCCTTGCGAAAGCCCCGGTGACGACGCAACCGTCGCTGAGTTCCTCACCACCTTAGCTTGGCACGAAAGCTACCATGTGGGACAACTCGCCATGCAGCGGCGCTTTGCAGGGCTACCCGGCCTCATGCCTTAATCTGGTCAAAACTCAAAAAGCTGGTTGGTTGCGCTGTAGCTTGGCAGGTTGTAGCGTGACTGACCCGAAAACAACGGTGCAAGTGATTGTGTCTGGGCAATATCGTGGGCAAGTTGTCGGGTCATGCCCAACATGGCGCGCACGGCTGCGGAACCTAGACTTAAACGGGCAACACCCATGGCCTCGAGCTGCTGCAAACTAGGACTCTCAGGATGGGCGATGACATTCAGAGGTACAGGTATTTCTTGCACCAGCGTGCGAATGGTCTGAGCATTTAACGCACCCGGCACAAACACACAATCTGCACCGGCTTCCGCATAGGCTTGGGCTCGAGCAATCGCACTTGTCAAATTAGCGCGCTGGTCACCTATATTTAACCAAAATGCATCCGTCCGCGCATTGAGGACAAAAGGAATACCTAGCTCTGTTTTGAGCGCACTAACCGCAGCAATTACCTCACACTGGGCAGCTACATTGGTGAGGTTGGAGCTGTGCGTTTGGCCGTCCTCGAGGTTCACCCCCACTACCCCGGCGGCAATCACCTGCCAGACGCTTTGCACAACATCCTCAGGCGTTTGACCATAACCCTGCTCCAAATCCACGCTGAGTGGTACATCAACCCGTTTTAAGATACAACGCACTGTGTTGAGTAGATCATCAAACACAAGGCTACCGTCCGGATAACCAAGGCTGTAACTCATACCAGCACTGGTTGTTCCTAACGCCTTAAACCCAGCTCGTTCAAACAGGACAGCGCTGCCAACATCCCACACATTACCGAGGACAAGCAATTCAGGTGCGTTGTGGAGGGCTTGAAATTCTTTAGCTTGCTGCAATTGAGACATATCATTAGACTAACGATGTGGCGTACAAAAACGTTTCAATAGGTATCGAGATGTTGATGTTGAGATGTGATCGTACAAAGTACCATCGTGCAATCTGTTCACCTAGGCCACAGCCAAGCTCTGCTAGGCTAGGGCATGAAATATATCCTTCTAATCATCTTACTATTAGGTTGTAATAGTCAATCAGTTCAAGCTGATGACTCCCCCACACCAATGACACCAACACCGGAAGAACCAACCTCAACTATTTTTGAGGCAAACGCAGCGCTTGGGCGTGCTGTCAACCTAGGCAATGCCCTGGAAGCGCCTAATGAAGGGGATTGGGGCATGGTGCTCGAGCCCCACTTCTTCGACCTCATCCAAGAAGCTGGCTTTGACAGCGTGCGCGTGCCCATCTACTGGTCAGGTCACGCGCTTGAAACGGCACCTTATACGATTGATGCTGCCATGCTCGAGCGGGTGGATTGGGTGCTGTCCCAAGCTGAGCGAGTTGGTCTCAATGTCATGATTAATGTCCACCATTACAACGACTTGTACGATGACCCCAGTGCCCACACAGACCGCTTTTTAGCCATCTGGCAGCAACTTGCTAGCCACTACCAAGACGCGCCAACGAGCGTTTACTTTGAGATTCTCAACGAACCCCACGCGGTATTTAACGATGAACCTGAGCTGTGGAATGACCTCCTTGCTGAGGCCGTGGCGGTTGTCCGCGAGAGCAATCCAACGCGCCCGCTGGTGGTTGGCCCTGTGGGTTGGAATAGTTGGCGCAGGTTAGATGATTTAACCTTGCCAGATGATCCCAACCTCATTGTCACGGTTCACTACTACGACCCATTTCCATTTACTCACCAAGGTGCAACATGGGTGTCACCCGTACCGCCTGTAGGCGAAACATGGTCGGGTACACGCGCCAGCTATACCTGGGACAACTGGTCGTGGGATACTACCAGCACCAGCACAGAAACAGGCACAATGCAAGTGCGTTATGAGCAAGGTTGGAGTGGGTTGTACTTGCACAGTGACCAAGTTGTGACAGGTTATGAGCGGCTCGAGCTTACCCTCAGCGGAGACGTGCAGTTAAACGTTGTCTGTGGTCAGGATGGTTTACCTGATGACGCTGGCGTGCGCGTCAGCAATACGGGCAGTCAGCAATACAGTATTCCGTTAGCTGATTGCGGTGCAGCCACAGGACTAACCGACCTTGCTCTTATTAGTGATGTGCCAGAGTCCCAAGCGTCCTATGAGTTGATGCGGCTCGAGCTATGCAACGCCACCACCTGTACCCCCCTTTTACAATCCGAGCAAGATGCCATCAATGCCGCGTTTGATAGCGTCTCAGCGTGGTCAACCGCCAACAACCGTCCCATTTTCCTAGGCGAATTTGGTGCTTACAACCCTGCTGACATGCCTTCTCGCATACGTTGGACAACGGCTGTTAGAGAGGCTGCTGAAGCCCGTAACTTTTCGTGGAGCTACTGGGAATTTGGCGCTGGCTTCGGCATCTATAACCGCGATACCAATAGCTGGCGCGATGACCTCCTCAACGCCCTCATCCCAGCCGGCAACTAAGCTTTTCCCATTCACACTGCTTGACACTACGTTTACATTTCACGTAGCATCGAATTATGGATGCAACCATCATCGCCCAAACGGCCCGCCTCCTCGCTGACCCAGCGCGGGCAACTATGCTTTTAGCCTTGTTTGATATTGACGGTTTACCCGCTAGCAGCCTTGCCCACGCGGCGAATATCTCGCCACAAACGGCGAGTTCTCACCTGCACAAGTTGCAAGCAGGGGGACTGCTCAGCATGGAAAAACATGGGCGACACCGTTATTATCGTCTGGCTAATGCAGAGGTTGCGCAGACAGTGGAGTCGCTTATGGCGATTTCTAACAAGGTGACAGCAGATGAGCCTGAAGATGAAGGGCTCGAGCCCATCCAATTTGCGCGCACCTGTTACGACCATTTGGCAGGTAAAGTTGGTGTATTGCTGGCAGATAGTTTGGTGAAGCAGGGATGGCTCGAGCCAAGCTCAAACCCCGAAGACAACAACTTCACCCTCACCGCACTAGGCGAAACAAACTTTCACAACCTAGGCATCGACACCACAGCACTACGCCGCAGCCGCCGGCAATTTGCCCGCCAGTGCCTTGACTGGACCGAGCGCCGCTATCATCTTGCTGGTGCACTTGGAGCTGCCCTCACAGCGTATGTGTTTGAGCAAAAATGGCTCCTCAAGTGCCCCAACAGCCGCGTTGTCCACCTCACCAATGAAGGTCGCAAAGGCCTTCAGGATGTCTTTTCTGTCGCGTTGTAGCTGAGGAAACTAGATGCCAGCAGCCTACAAAGTCCTGACTGTTTCAGATGTGGACCAAACCGAGCAAGACATGAGTTTCAAGGGTGGTATTCCGAATATTTCAGATAGGTTTGAGGTACCTTGCTGTAGCTATTGTGAGATGCCAATGACCTTTTTCTTTCAGGTAGCTTTTCCTAAGGGTCATATTTGGGACAAGTGGGTGATGGCATTTTTTTATTGCACCTCTTGGGAGCATGACAAAGGTAGGTACGAAGAATATGTGGATACGATATACGTACCAGACCAAATCCGTTTTTTAAATGACTTTTTAGCTACCTATCAAAAGAACTTTAGAGTCTATGTATTTGAACAAAGTGAGACAACAAACCTACAACCTCAAGTGCCACAACTTTTTGAGTTTGAGCGGTTTGAGTTTGAGCCTGTCGATGCCTCTGCATCCTATGAGCAGACTACTAAGGTTGGCGGTATACCTGACTGGGAGTGGGGTGACGCCACACACAATGATATTTATAAAAACATCACATACATGGATGGTGGTGTTGACTTTTTAATGAAGCTTGAACGAGATTGTATGTTCATGCGCCTTCCAGATGCACCGCTTAGGCACGAATATCTGTATGTAGACAAATATGACATCAACAATCCACATGTAAGCAACTACAATGTCTTTTTTGGTCATCCGCTATTTTTCTTTGGCTCAAATAGTCCACGGGTAAATCCACCTCAAGTGCTGCTGTACTTGGGATAGCATCAGCGCAAACAATCGATGAGATTTCCTTAGGCATCTCTACAGAACGTCATCATCTTGTCTTGACCCGCACCCACAACCACGTGTGGCTCGCTATACTACGTACATGAACCCCCTGCTCGTTAAACACCTGAACGCAGGTGTAACAGCAACACTCGCACGGGTGGTGCTGGTTTGTCTGTTTGCATTTGCCACATCTGCACTCGCCCAGTCCCAAGCTGTCTGGCTTGTTCCTATTGATACCGAAATTACCCCTGCAACGGCGCAGTTTGTACGCGCCCGCGTGGACCGCGCCAACAACGAACAACCGCTCGCGCTGGTGTTTTTGATTGATACGCCCGGCGGCCGGGTGGATGCCATGAGCGAAATTGTGGATAGCATTCTGCAGCGTGCCCAAGTGCCCACCATTTCTATTGTGGAAGATGCCTTCAGTGCTGGCGCGCTCATCGCCATGAGTGCGGATCAGATGGCCATGCTACCGGGTGCATCCATTGGGGCAGCACTTACGGTCACGCTTGACTTCACCTCGCCTAATGGCATGACCGCAGCGGACGAAAAGATTAACTCTGCTACCCGAAGTCAGTTTCGGTCGGTTGCCGAAGCAACTGGGCGCAACGTACGTGTCGCTGAGGCGATGGTTGACCAACGCATTGAAATTCCGGGGCTGTCTACCAACGAAGAACTGGTAACACTCACCCCGGCCCAAGCCGTCGAGTTTGACATTGCCGATTTAGAGGCTAGTAGCGTGAATGACGCCCTCGAGCAACTTGGCTACGCCGGCGTCCCAATTGAACGATTAGAGATGAGCACCTTAGAACGCACAGGCACCTTTTTAACCTCGCCTATAGTGGCGGCTGCATTGCTTGCCATCGGTGTCATTGGTTTAGTGGTGGAGTTTTTTACGCCTGGCTTGGGCTTGCCGGGTGGCATTGGCGTGTTAGCCTTACTGCTCTTTTTTAGTGGTGCGTTTATTGCCACACCGGCTACCAATGTAGATGTTGCCATTGCTGCCATTGGCATTTTGAAAACATCCAACTGTCATCAATTCCCAGGAACGTGAGTCATCAGCTTGCGGAGAGGCTACCCTGGTATTAATATCTGGCTGTAAAACAAATCATGCACAGTTCAATCGTTTTTTTATCAGCAGAATGGCTGTTTGAGATGACAGGCGTTGAGTTGAGATGCTGGTATCTTTTTTTTGTCTGAAGTGTCGTTGACAGACACGAGGGCGTCATTTCCAAGTTGCCAACCAATTCTGCTACAACCAGTAACATACTAGAAAAGAGAACCAAAATTAATCACTGATGCTTGTGTAATTTGGAAATACAAA
>JBCCOX010000328.1:0-5845 GCA_039025155.1 Deinococcota bacterium
CAGTCATAAGCGGGCGCACCGCAGCCACGGCGTTATCTACGGTTGTTGCCATCTTTCCCAAGGGCACGGCAATACCGCGTGCTTTCATGAGTGCTTTGGCTTGGTATTCGTGAATTTTCAACGCAGGCCTCCAAGAAGAAGTAGCTCGTTAACGTTCTTAACGATATCAGCCTCTAGCCTACCTTATTTCCATACCTAACCCACAGCCTTTGTTGCCAAGTGAAACGGTCATATGTAGCCATACATGGGGCATCTCGAGCGCATGAAATTTTTGTGAGTGAGTGATGTATTTCCAGTTACAATTTGCTCTACACTGTGGGCATGATACGCACTGCCATTGTCGCACTACACCATGCTGATGGTCACGAAAACGCTGCTTTACAAGCTGTTCGGGCTGTGCTGAGCCAGGGTGACTTTACTGAGGTTGACTACTTAGAAGTAGACAGCACCATGTCGGTCATTCGCGCCAGACTCAAAATGCTTGCTGACACCGACGTTGCTGAGCTTATTTTGACCATTGGTGGTATTGGTTTAGACCCCAAAGACCGCGTGACAGAAGCCACCCAAGAAATGATCGAACGGCCTGTACCAGGACTAGCTGAGCTTATTCGTTTAACACTTATGAAAAAAAGCCGCCGGGCTGCACTTTACCGCAACTTAGCTGGGGTACGGCGGCAGAGTATCATCATCAACTTACCTGCTGAGGCTGAGGCTGCCAAGTTAGCCTGTGAAGCGGTGATTAAGCTTGTGCCGCAGGTGGTTAAAAGTATTGCGCTCGAGCCTCTGTCTTAACTTTGCCTACAATTCTTACCTCAACCACTTGCACCCTACTTTGAACCCTTAAAGCAATACCTTCACAACATCAACTTAGCGATACCTTCACAACATCCGCTTGATGTCAGCTTGTCGTCAAACCCAACCCAGCATCACACTGCGCTCACACAACTGCTCAACACATCACGTCTTTTATAGCAAATTAGCGATACTATCATCATTTGGAAAGCATTTTGTTGATGGCGCTTGCAAAGCTGAGCACACATCTGGAAACTGGAGTTTGACATGGATCCAATTATGATCTCGCTGGGCCGACTGGCGATTCGCTGGTACGGCTTTTTGATTGCGCTGGGCGTGCTTTTTGGCACACTATGGGCCACCCATGAAGCTAAAAAACGTGACCTAGATGAAAACAAGCTACTTGACATGGTTGTGTATTTGGTGATTGCTGGGCTCATTGGTGCGCGCCTTGTCTATGTACTCACCAGCCCGTCGCGCTTTTTTGGTCAGGGCGGCAACCCCATCGCCGCGTTTTACGTGTGGGAAGGTGGCATTAGTATTCACGGCGGCATTTTGGGCATTATACTTGCCACCTGGATTTACTCACGCATTCACAACCTCAACATGTGGGCGTATTTGGATGTGATGACGCCAGCCGGGTGCTTGGGCATTATTGGCGGGCGTCTGGGTAACTTTATGAACGGCTCGGACACCACCGGGCGGCTCACCGGCTGGCCAATTGGCTTTACCTGGCCAGCACCGGGTACAGAAACCTTTGGCACGTTTGGGCGCGTCATTTTTGGTCAGAATTTGTGGCGCAGCTATCCCGGCACGTGTAGTTTAGGCTCAGACGTAAGTTTAACGTCTTGCCTAGCTCAAGGTGGCGAAATTCTGCGCGGGCCCGTTCACCTAGCGCAGTTTTACGGGCTTTTGGTGGGGTTGATTCTTACCTTCATTATTCTCTGGGCGTTTCGCCGCAGCCAGACACCCGGCTTTGTCTTTTGGCAGTTTATTTTGTGGTACTCGGTATTGCGCTCAGTGATTGAAGAACCCTTCCGCGATAATCCTTTGTTTTGGCGTATCTACCTGGCTGAAGGTGTAGATGCACCGGGTATCGGCTTATTAACGCTCACCCAAATTGCCAGTATTGTGATTATTTTAGTAGCTTGTTACATCTTGTTGGTTATGAATCCAGATGAAGCCCCTAAACGCGAGCGGCTTACCTCGAGGGCTAGGGGACGCTAAGCTCACCCTGTTAACTAGCTTGCAACTACAACATTTATGTACTAAAACATCCAAGTATTAAGACTTTTCTCAACCAGATGCCATCAGTCTCAGTAACGACTGTGACGGGCATCTGGTTTTTTGTAACCTCATCAAATTGCTAGTCACCAAATTGCAGTAAGCTGGCTTACCTCTTTTTAAGTTCAAAAGCTTCACAATCCTAGGCGTGTCATAAAACTTGACACATCTACTAGTTCACACTAGGCATGTTTATGGGGCATCGTTATAAGGGGGTAGTTACAGGGGGTAACTACTAGCAACCGTGTCCTTAAAGTGTTGTTTAAAGTGTTTTTCCACTAGCATTACTCTGTTGAAACTACCCACTTTGGGTAGTTAAGTACATATGCCTAAAAACTAGGTGAACG
This sequence comes from Deinococcota bacterium, assembly GCA_039025155.1. GTDB lineage: Bacteria > Deinococcota > Deinococci > Deinococcales > Trueperaceae > JBCCBI01. Next base: position 2,424 of record JBCCOX010000328.1, read on the forward strand.
GCTAAATTTTGCCGTAATACTAAATCGAAGCAACAATGTCGTAGTCTACATCGTCTAAGGGTACGCTCTCACGAGCGTTTTGCATGGCACGTTGTGCCACGCAAAAAGCACTTTAGTATAAAACTAGCAATATCCATCTTTTTTCCACCAATATCTACATTATCTATATGCAGACTAGCACCATGTCTAGGCACCCTCAAAGGAGCAGAGCCATGACCACTCGAGCTGTGTCAGCTACACCCCAAGCCATCCAAAAATCATCAAACGCGGCCTCAACAGCCAGAATTAAGCACATCGATGTCGTTAAGGGCATCTCGATTGTGCTGGTTGTGTGGGGTCACAACTGGCTTGTGTTACACGAATCAGGTGAGATGTACCGAGTTGGGCTTTCGTTTAGAATGCCCCTTTTCTTTTTTGTCTCGGGCATCTTTTTTTGTCCTAACATACCTCTTTGGAAGCTTGTTCAACGCAAAGCAGACGCCTTGCTTAAACCCTATATCGTCACACTGGGGCTGCTGTCGTTGTATCAACGTATTGTCTTACAAGAACCTGCGTTTAGGATTTATGCGGGGATTCTCTACGGCGGTGGCGAAACCATCTTCTGGTTACCCATGTGGTTTTTGACCCACCTGTTTGCGGTGTTTTTAACGAGCTGGAGTATCATTAGGTTTGTTCAGTTAGATCGACAACGCTTGTGGGTCAAGCTATTGTTTATGGGCGCGCTGATTACAGCGGGCTATCTGGTAACGGAGCAGGTTTGGCCGCAGCTCGTGCGTCATTACGCAACAACATTAACCTGGTACGGCAGGCCCATTTTGCGTATTGGCTTGCCGTTTAGTGCTGATATTTTGCTTGTTAGCAGTTTCTTTTTTTTAAGTGGCTTTTTACTGCGTGATGCCGCTAGGCGGTTCAGGTTTCAGTGGCGCTATATGCTCATGGCAGTCATTGCCTTTGCAAGCTTACACTACCGCTTCGACTACACCCTTGACCTATTTAAGCGGCGCTACGACCACCTAGTGATTACAACCTTACTTGCTTTTGCAGGTATTTATATGACCTTGAGTGTGGCTTGGTTGGCAAGCAAGCTGAGCTTGCTCGAGCAACCCCTTTCTTACATTGGCCAGCAAAGTTTGTTTGTACTTATTTTCCATTGGTACTTACAAAAGAAAGTCTTTGATGTACTCACTCATAATATTGGCCTAGAGGCTCACCTCAGTGCAGGTTTGTCACTTGTGGGTGCAGTGCTCGGCTCACTGGTAATTGCCGGGATCATCAACAGTAGTCCCTATCTAGCGATGTGGTGGCGACCTTGGAAGCTTGTTAAAGGACGTTTTGCAACTTCGGTAGCTTCGCCACGAACCTCGAGCCAACAACGTACCTCTACACGGGCGCGCACAACCCACATTAACGTACGTGCCTCCCAAGTGATGGCTGAGCTTAATTTTGCACAGCAGAACATGCAGGCGCTGAAACGAACCTACACAGGCTAGCACCAACACTCTTCACCAGTACATGTTTGCTAAAACTAATTTCCTCGAGCCAACAAGATATTCTTACCAGCTTTAATACAAATCCTCGCATAAGCTGGTAGGCTAATGACCATGACGTGTTTTTCCATGTTGCGTGTAGATAGCTCGAGGCTAAATTTTGTGCAAATCGAGAACCCTAAGATAATGAGGCTAGGCTCGAGCCTCCCATCTAGGTATGTATCTGCTCGAGGATGTCGCTAATGGCATCCTCTAAACCACTTGCTGTTGTGATTTTAGCTGCCGGACAAGGCACGCGCATGACCTCCAACCTGCCCAAGGTGCTGCACCAAGCTGCTGGCAAACCCTTGTTAGGGCACATGATAGACATTGCCCGACGTTTATCGCCAGACAAAATCATCATCGTTGTGGGTCACGGAGCTGATGCTGTCAAGCAAACCTTTGCAAAAGATGACAACCTCAGGTTTGTCTTACAAGCCGAGCGCCTCGGCACAGGTCACGCGCTCAAGCAAGTAAGGCCATTGCTCGAGAACTTTGAGGGGTCTATCTTAGTCTTAAATGGCGACGGTCCTTTACTCCTCAAACAGCAAACTCTAGACGATTTACTAGCTTCCCAACCTGCGGACGGCATGGCCGTGCTCACCTGCCACACCTGCAACCCCACCGGGCTAGGGCGCATTGTGCGCAGCGCGAACGGCGAGGTGACCGCCATTGTCGAAGAAAAAGATGCTGACGACACCCAGCGGGCCATTCAAGAAATTAACACGGGTATTTTTATGTTTAACGCACAGGTGCTAACGTTCCTAGACGAACTCTCCAATGACAACGCCCAAGGTGAGTACTACATCACTGACTTAGTCGCGCTGTACCTACAAGCAGGCTTACCCGTCAACGCACTCATGCGCCACGATGAAGACGAACTCCTCAACTGTTTGGTGAATGACCGCGTGCAACTGGCCAGAGTGGAGCGCCTCCTACGCGACCGCATTCGCACCCGTTGGCTTGGGGCTGGCGTCACCATGATTGCACCTGAGCAGACCTTTATAGATGACACTGTAACGCTAGACAAAGATGTCATCCTTTACCCGGGCGTATGGCTTATGGGCAACACCCACATAGGTGAAGGCGCGGTGATTATGCCGCATGTTGTGCTGACAGATTGTCAGGTGGAGGCTGGGGCGGTTGTAGCTGCTGGAGAAGTGCGTTCTCAACAGCACCTCAAAAAGTAAGTGTGATGTCGTGTATTTTCACATTGAGATTACTTGAGAACGATGTAGCAACAACGTTTTCAATAGAAAATTCGTAGCGTGACCCACCTCACCACAACCATCATCTGGTTCTACCTCAGTGCATTTGTACTGTTAGGTGGGCTTCTTTCCAACCTGCTGACACTTGGGCCTAGAAGTTTGTTTTATACAACAAACCTACCCAATTTTTGGGGACTTGCCTGTTTACTCGTAGCAACTTTGTTACCAACACGCCACGCTGTAAAAGCTTGGTGGTTCGGCACTGTGCTAAGTGGCTACTTTGCCGTCATCGCCATTTTTGCCTTACCGCAACCCCTCATACGACTTTTGAGTGGCAACCTGTCGCTAAGTACTCTGCAACCTTTTGCACGACTCATCTTTGGCGGCGTTGCCCTTGTTTTGCTCTACAAAAAGGGCGTTATGGCAGTTTGCAACATCCAGCTTAAATCAGCAGCACATAAAAACTTGATTTGTATTGCAGCCACGGGGTTTAGTATCGGACTTTTTGGCGCTAGGACGATCTTTTATTGGTTTTCGTTTTGGCTTACGACGGCGTCTGCAAGGGTCAGCTTTGGTGAGTATATCCTCAATCTTTTTACGCTGTTCAACTTGCCGTTTTTCATCTCGTTGTTCTTCTTTGTCTCAGGCAAGTATCTTTTAGACGGCAAACAGTGGGCGTACTATTTCA
>JBCCOX010000329.1:0-5835 GCA_039025155.1 Deinococcota bacterium
GTTTCTCCAGACGCCGCTGCCGTTCCATTTGAAGCGACGTTCACATGGAGTATTGCCGCCGTAGACGCGGTTTCCTGTAGCCTAGATACAGGTGATGGTAGCGCATTACAAAACTTCGATAATTGTTTGAGCAGCCAGCAAACTAGCCACACCTATACCCAAGCCGGCACGTTTACAGTGCGTCTTAGCTTGGCAGGTGGTGCAAGTCAGACGGTGACGGTAACAGCCTCACCTGATCTCACCGCAACGGACACGGTGCTTGTGGGCGGGTTTGTAGACGAGCAGTCGCGCAATGTCATTGTAATTATGACCGATGACGGCCCAAAACCTAAAAAGGCTAGCTTAGACCGCCTTAATGCGGCGATTGCCAAAGTGGACGCCAGCCTTGGAGTTGCGTCTGAAGTGCCTGCTATTCGCGGCTTTAACAAAGCTGTTTTAGGCTTGTTACAAGCTTCTCAACCCGAAGACGAAGATGCTCCCGGTGCCACCCGCTTGTTTAATTTTGCCAGCGAGTTTGTGGTGGCTGTTACCAGCGATGGTAGCGTCGTAGCAACAAGTCCTTTAAACCGACTCACAGATGACGACGACGACAGCCGTTTGCGCTTTGACTTGAATGTACCCGTTGAGCAAGATGTTGCGCTACTCCTCGCTGAGCCAGACGGCCGGGGTGGTTGGGTGTGTAAAGGCGCGCTCGAGTATCAGACGCTCGAGCGTCAACGTACCGTTGCTAGCGATCAAACCCTCTACCGTTTCCCAGCCGAGCTAGCAGGCAACGACACAGCCCTAAACACCGGGCGCTTCCAGTTCAACGAACTCACCGCCAACTTAGCATCCCGAACGGCTGTTACCTCCACCAATGTCATGGCGGAAGATTTACCCGATGACGCCGTACAAGACGCCATTTTGGCCATGGACGACGCCCCCGACTTTATGGACGGCCGCTATGCGTTTTGTGGCAACCCCAACGTAGTTGAGACCAATGTAAACGCCACCATCAACTGGTTGAGTGAGTCGTTTAATCCCTTTACAACGCCATCCAATGCCAGCCCCGACCTTGCACTGGGTGAAGCTGTGTTGTACGACTTTGGCATCGCGTTACTCCTAGAAACCATTACCGAAGCAGATGATGACGGCAACATGACCACACGCAACCGCTTAGTGGGTAGTGCGCCCATTGACCCCCAAGGTAACGTTCAGTTGCGGGTGGTACGCGACGCCCTCGAAAACCTCAATGCCAGCTTGTTTTTTACAGATGTTGGCTATTATGACAACGACAAACGGCGTTTTCCGCTCACGCCTAGCTATGAATTTGAAGGCAGCGCCACAGCAAGTGCTATGTCTGTAGCTGAATTGTCCTTGCAACAAGACGGCCCCGAACAAATTGATCTAGGTCGCTTAACCGGCAGAATGGCCTACATCTCCGGACGTACATTCGCGCGTTCAGGGGCAGAAAGTGGCAACTCAACTGTCATTATGGCCTTAGACGCTGAGCGACCTTCGTTTAATATTGCCCTTGCTGGTGATGATGGGTTTTATGAACTCTTTATTCCCGCTGAGGACGAAGAAGATTACATTTTCTATGGTGAAGATCAAAACGATGAGTTTTTTGGACTGGTGGGTAACAACGTTAGTGGCAACCGCTATGAAGTGCGCCGTGGGATTGTCATCGAAGAAAACATCAGTCTGTCTATTCCTTTTGATGATGACTTCCTCAATAGCCCGCCTGCTATTAACAACTTGAATGATCAAGCTGTTTTGTTAGATGGGGAAGATGTCGAACTAACTGCTAATGTTAGAGACCCTGATGGTGACGTATTTACCTTGCGTTGGGAAGTATTGTCTGAACCGCTATTGAGCACAGTTTTTATTGAGAATGCCACCGAGGATACAGCCACCTTTACGCCCACTCGGGAAGGTACTTATATCTTCGAACTAACCGCTTCAGATGGTCTAGCTCAAGTTTCTGATAGGGTTGAAGTTCGCGTTGCCAACAACTTAGTAAATTTTGTCAACGTGGGTGATGACCTAACTTTGGTAGAGGGTGACGTGCAACCACTTACCCTCGAACGAGATAGTATAGACCTTGCGTCTCCTTTGACAATTAACCTAGGGTTTGCTCAATCGTCAGACAGTGATGCTACTGATATTAACCTCATAGGTGCAACTGCCTTGCCCGGAGGTCAATATGAGGTAGTCTTTGCACCTGGTCAAGCGTCGGTGTTATTAGACCTAGTACTTCTGAACGATGCTGCTGAGGGAAATGAAACGCTTGTACTTGGACTCCTTGACGAAGAAGACGACAACAACTACGCTATCGCGGAAGAAGACGAAGAAGTTGCTAGCCAGATCGTTATTGAGGTTACTGACTAATGGAGTTTAAGCTTTTGATTTGGTAGCAGCTTGGTATCCAGTACATAGGTTCCAAGCGTTTGGACGATGAATTAGCCTCGAGTTAGTTGCTCGAGGCTTTTTTTAACATCATACTGATGGCGCTAATTTTCCTTCCCAAACGCCACAAACGGCGCAGGTACCCAACCTTGTACATTATCATCTAGACCAACGGTACGCACAAGATAATAGTTGAGGCTAGGATTTACCTGATACAACAATATCTCCAACTCACTCCCGTTAGGCGCACTGCCCACAATACTGCGGCGTAAGTGGCTGTCGTACAAAAGCACATCTTCTTGAATAAGTTCACCTTCATAGTAGCCGGTTAGCCAAGCTGGATCATCATCTCCCCAAGGTTGCGGGATGCCGCAGAGTGATGGGTCAGGGTTATCTTCAAAAGGCAAGTCAGGCACGTTGGCATCGCGCTGATTCACACCAACATTATGATGTTCAGTTATTGCCTCTTGTGCGTGTGAAACGAAAAACCCCAAACCTAGCAATATGGTGAATGCAAATCCTACACGCCATTTCATATTGGTCACCTCTGAGGTTTAGGTTAGACAATTTCAAAGGTCAACGCCGTTTAATGGTTGACCCAGATGTCTTTAAGCGACCCAAATGTTTTTCAGCGACCACGCCTCGAGCCTCTCCAAATGTGCTTCCCCATCTGCATACAGCGCCACACTCTGATGTTGATTATCAGGATATACGCGACCTGTTAGGCTGTGTCCGTAGGCAAAAACCTCAACTGTAGACCCATCTAAGAAAACCTGTAGCTCGAGCCTATCGTCTAACTCAAGTGGACATTCATAAGGTGCTGACCACATCCCTTTTTCTTGCTGAGGGTGGCGTGTTTCAAGCCGCAACCTTGCTTGCTCGCGGTTATAAACAAGATAAAGTCCGTCGTGTTGATCAGCATCGAGGGCGAGTACAAGCCCAACTTCTTTGGCTTTGCCACAACGTAATGTAAGGTGTAGCTCGAGCGCGCCACCAGTTAGCTCGAGAACATGTAAACCTTGCTGAAGCTCGAGGTTTTCATGACAGTAGTGTTTATCACGTAAGGCTTGTAGCTCGTCAGCGGGCTGGCTTATGAGTTTGTTATCCTCGAGCGTTAACACCCGTGGTAACGACATCACTCCAGACCAACCCGCCGCCAGTTGCCGCGACTCACTGCGTTGTTCTTGCAACCAACCCCACATAAGACGGCGTCCGTTACCATCCAACATAGTGAGAGGTGCATAAAAGCAGTGATAGCCCCAGTCAAGGCGTTGCATGGTTTCAGGGTAAAACTGCTTGTCGCGGTACTCGCCTATAAACGCAACCGGGTACTGTAAACACACGCCAGATAGCGACACAATGAGCACGTGCTTGTCGCCAAGTGCAAAAAAGTTAGGGCACTCCCACGTGTGACCTTTGTCTGGCCATGTGTCCCGAAGCTCTTGCGGAACAAGTAGATTGAGGTAGTTCCAGCTTACTAAGTCCCGAGAGCTGTAAAGCAGCGCTTGCCCGCGCTCAGCTAACGATGTGCCAATGACCTGATACCAAGTGTCACCCTCCCGCCATACAAACGGGTCGCGGTAAGCGTTTTGGGTGATGCTGAGGCCGCTAGGTCTGCGCACAATAGGATTTTGAGGATGTTTATGCCAGCTCACTAGGTCAGGACTGCCTAACGCTAAACAGGTTTGCTGTTCCCCTCGAGGATGGTCAGCAACACCGGTATACACGATGGTTGGTGTGCCGTTGTCATCTACCATGCAGCCTGACCAGCAACCACCTGCTTCGCTGGGGTGCATGTCCGGTGTGAGGGCGATGGGCAAATCTTGCCATGTCACCAAATCATCACTCACAACATGTCCCCAGTAAGGTGGTCCCCAAGCAGCTTTATGGGGGTTGTGCTGATAAAAAAGATGATATTTACCTTGCCAATGAATAAGCCCGTTAGGGTCGTTGAGCCAACCTGAAGGTGCAGTTACGTGATAGCGGGGACGATGTAGATCATTAGCAAGACGCTGGCGCTCAGTCGCGGCATTCGTTGCCCAATCCTCGAGGTGCAGGTTGCTCATAAACTCCCTTAGCTTAGTACTCAAATTAGTCGGATACCCGAATAATGGCTTTAATAAAGTCTGCAGGTTTATTCATCAACGTATCAAACGCAGCATCAACCTCTTGCAATGAAAAGCTGTGCGTCACCAGCGGTGCAAGCTGCAACTTGCCTGCCTCAACTAAGCGTAAACCCCTTGTCATACAGTCCATTTGATAGGCATGCCGCCGCTCATGCGCGTTAATGACGTTGAGCGCTTTCCAATTCCAAAGTCCCATATTGATGGGGATAGGCTCACCTTGGTGGAACCCAACGATAGCGAGAGTGCCGTGAGCTTTAACCATACGCCCGGCCAAGGCAAGCGCATGGGGATTGCCAGCGGCTTCAATAACGATATTGAGACCATTACCTAGGGCCATCTCATCCCAGACATCCAAATACATTTCTGGAGGAATATCTTCTGGTTTGAATGTACGATTTGCGCCGTAAGTGAGGGCTTGCTCGAGCGCCACCGGTCTACTATCAACTGCAATGACCTCACTAGGGCCTTTGAGAACAGCAGCTTGCAAACTCAATAGTCCCATAAACCCTACACCAATCACAGCAACTTGATCACCTAACTCAATTCCTGTCCGGCGCATGCCGCTAATCACACAAGAGAGGGGCTCACCTAGGGCAGCTTCGTCTGGTAAGCCTTCTGGCACATGCACAAGGTGGGTGGCAGGCGCAATCGTGTATTCAGCAAAACCTTGGTGAATGAGACCGGTGACGCGCATAGATGGTTCAAAGCCTGTAACATCTTTGCCAACTGCAACGACTTCACCCACTACTTCGTGGCCGAAGGTTTTGGGTGTAGCTGCGTGTGACCAAGGGTGAAGTTCAGACGCGCAGACGCCGCAGACGCGCACACGAATTAAGACATCATTGCGGCCAAGATGAGGTAAAGGGTGTTGCTCGAGGCGACTAGTTTTAGCCCCAACCCGCACGGACTGCCAAGTGGTTTGTGGCAAACTCGCTGTAGTCCTTGTTGTCGTCACAATTTAGCCTTTCACCCCAGACGACGCCACACTCTCAATAAACGCACGTTGCAAGATCAAGTAAAAAATAATCACGGGAATAGTAATGACAGACAAATACGCCATTAACTCACCCCATGCAGTGTTGAGTTGAAAAAAGTACTGCAAACCCACCATCACCGGGCGAAAACTTTCAGAGCGGGTGACCATGAGCGGCCACAAGTACTGGTTATACATGACCAAAAATTTCAAGATGGCGGCGGTAGCCACAACCGGCCCAGAAATGGGCATAATGACCCGTGAATAAATTTGAAACCAGCTAGCCCCATCAATTCGGGCAGCTTCAACAATGGCAGTAGGCAAATCTTTAAAGTACTGCACAAACAA
>JBCCOX010000330.1:0-5829 GCA_039025155.1 Deinococcota bacterium
AGCGCTTCGGTGTCTTCTGGATTAAGCTCGTAAACCTCCCCAAAAAACAACTCGGCTCTGTCTAAATTTTCTTGTTGATAACTCAAATAACCAATGTTTTTACCTGCAATACTAAGCTGAGTGAGGGCGCTGCTGTCAAGTTCGCCACCTAGGTCAATGTACTCGAGCCAGGTTTCCCAGGAGCGTGCATACCACTCGGTAATCAAGTAAATTTCTGCCAAGAAGCGCACAGGTTCGGTACGCTTAGGTGCCAACTGACGAGCTTGTCTTGCCAATTGCAGCGTTTCGCGCCAAAGGGGCCGATCTGGCGTATGGGTGTCATAACTCACATAGGCGCGTGCTGCGACAGTCTCAGCTTCAGCAAGGAGGGCTTTGGCTTCGGTACTAAAAAATGCTGGCCAGGCGTCTGGGGAAGTACTTAGGCCCGGAACAACATCAACTGCTGGCGGCACACTGTCTGCTGCCACCACACTATCTGCTGGAGCATCTGTTGCTGCATCTGCTGCAGGGTCCGAAACTACAGGGTCCGAGGTTGTAGCGGGTGCAGGCACGACCTCTTCATCGGACTCATCTGAACTGGTTGTATTGATAGAAAGTTTCGCAAGTTCAGCAAGGGCCGCATCTAGGGACGACTGCACTTGTTCAGAGGGTTGTTGTGCCTGCGCCTGTTGTAGTCCCATAGGTAATCCCACAACAACCACACAAAGTAACCCCATAAAACACCTTGCGGTCTGCTTGTTTACTAGTTTTGTCGTCATCGGTTTTATCATGGTTAGTTTTGTCATTATCAATTTTGTCGCGGTTAGTTTTGTCATGGTCAGCCTTGTTTGATTATAGCGAAGTCATAGGAGCATAACAAATGTCACAGAGCCCGCTGCCCTCATGGTTTGCACACGATTGAGGCAGATGTTGCCAAAACATACACGTAAGCTTACATTATTTTAAGTAAGATTTTAGAGTAAAGTATTATATTGTAACAAATTTCAATAGTGAGCTTAGCTGTAAGAACATCTTAGCGTACAAAAAGACATCACTAACCGCAACGTGGGGTTAATGCTTTTGCATGTTGCGGTAAGTTTATTGCACAAATAGAGCTAGTTAAACATATCTAATTGTTAGCAACACCACGACCCAGTGATGCACACATGTGAGCTGATGAAATCTCCCTTTCACCCCTTCTCACTTGCTTAACGCACACCATCACTTGTCAGCTAGCTATAACAGCATCTTGTAAAACTGCTGTGTCTATCTAACAATACCTATGGGACACAACCCTGCCGAACGGATCAGGATTTATACGACACCTGACATTGAGCTTCAGAAATGCCAACGCGCAACAACCATTTACCCAAGACATGACGGTTAGCCGCAACACGGGCATAGAGCCAATCGGCTAGCTTGCCAAAGCCGGGCACAAACCACAGTACTTGCGCGCCACGCCACAGGGGCAGCTCGCAAATGATCGCTTGAATAGCGCCACCAGCGCGCACCACCTGACCGCTAGGCATAACAACATGTAACGCGGTTTCTGCGTCTTGTCGGGCAATATTGTGCTGCTCGAGCAAGCCCGGTGTCTGTAAAGGACGGGGCTCGAGCCTGTTGTGACGGTCTAACTTAAGCGCCAAATTCACCGACCACTGGCAAAACCCACAATCACCGTCATACAAAACCAGTGTTTTAGGCAATGCTGATGTCTCGTCATTGATCAATATTGGACTCTTTGTGGTCGTATTAGTGTTTACATCTGTCATAGCTTTAGCTTAGTGGCTGCCACACCTGCTGATGGTAACGTCGCTTGCGCAACCTGCCCATAAAACACCACGTCGTGATCCTGAAAGACACCTCCTGTCCCGTATCTAAAGGTTGCTGAGAACACCCTCGCCTCGCTTAACTCAGCACTTAAGTCATCGTATAACCAAGGTATAAATATACGATCACCTTCCCATAGGTTGAGATTTAATAACTCATTATCGTCAATCCACTCGAGGTCACCCTCAGCCGACGCACGCAGCTCACCCGTTGTCTCCTCAATTGTATAGACAAAGGTATACCAGTCGTCCTGACCGTCAAAATCTGGAAAGGTGATAAACCCTCGCAAGCTGGCTCGCACTACCGTTAAGCCCGATTCTTCAAAAACCTCACGAATCAAACAGTCTTCTGGCGATTCACCTGCTTCAAATTTCCCCCCTAGACCGTTCCACTTGCCCTGATGGTAATCGTCAGGGCGCTGTTTGTGGAGCATCAGCGTTTGTGGTGTGCCGTTGTGATTACGTCTAACGTAAGCAAGCGTCGCTAGTTTCATAAGATGTCATCATCTAGGTCATCACGAACACGCTTAAACGTTTCAATAAAAACACGTTTGAGGCTGACATCATCGTGCAAGTTCCCGCGTGTCTCAACTCGCAAACGCAAGTCATCTGCGCGGTCTGTATCACCGCGACCTGCCATGTGGCGACCTGCCTGTTGAACAGCAGTGAGCTTGTTGGGAACATCGTAGGTGAAGGTTTCACGACGCTGTGCGCCGCTTGGGTCAAGGCTGATAATCAAAAGCTCATAACGCCCCGACCGCTTGCGAACAAACACTTGGTCAATTTCATAGCCACTTTGCATCACAGTTGTAGCCTACCGAGTGAGCAGCGTGGCAAACAATTAGCCTTGACCACATTGCCTTTGCCGACCTCGAAATGAGCCCACAAATGATGCCACCAAAAATACTAAAAATAACACGGTCAGAGCATCCATAAACTGATGTTCTGACCGTCCAAATTGATATGGCTAACCTAGGGTCGAGTAATTGGGTTTAAACAGTTAATCTTAGTCACTCGGCGGAACAAGTACGCCGTCAATTTCGTGGACATAGCCGTTGTCGAGGCTGTTGTCAATATCGCTGGTGAGGTTGATGTTGTTGACCTCGAGGCTTTCTACATCATCACCAGACAGGCTCACACTGCTACCTTGCACGGTGATAACATCACTGCTATCAATTAAATCTTCGCTATCTAAACTATCACGTACAATATGATATTTGAGCACATCACTAAGCACCTCAGGATCAAGTTGGTCTAGCTCGCTAGCGCCTTGTGACTGCAAAAACGCCTCAAAAGCTTCGTCAGTTGGCGCAAAAATAGTGTAGTCGCGCCCTTCAGGATTATCAAACGCAAATTGGTCAAGTAAATCAACTAGGTTAATAGCGTCTTCTAGGGTAGACAAATCTGACTCGCCAACAATGTGGTCGTAGACGGAACGCCCTACTTCGCCGCCGTTAGCTTCGTCGCAACTGGCTAACACACTCACCGTGAGCGCAGTTAAAATCATAATTTGCAAACTTCGTACAACAATAAACCTCGTCATAAAATGGTGCATGATCACATCATCCTTCCGGGTGTTGCAGGGTGTTTAGTCACACGGGGTGTTTAGTCATACAGCGTTTGAGTCTTAGAGCGTTTGAATCTTAGAGCGTTTTTTGGCACTACAGCAAACGCTGATACTCAAGCTTACAAAACCAACCCTTTGAGGCATGTCTCGAGGTGACCAAAGACACATTCAGGCATCTTCATGATTAACAGAGTGGTTGAGGATCATAGCTATGCTACCCATCATGTTGTATTGGTTACGCTGTATTGATTACATTGTGCCAGCATCTAAACCAAACGCATGATGAACCGCTTTGAGAACAGTCTCCGCTTGCTCAGCACGAATGACCACCGACACGCGCACTTCGCTGGTGGTGACCATTTCTATATTGGCACCTACCGAGGCGATGGCCGCAAACATTTTGCCCGCAATACCGGGGGTTGAGCCAATGGCGATGCCTACGATAGACACCTTAGCAACGTCATCATCTGCTTGGGCCTGACCGCCCATGTCAGCAAGCACGGTATTTACAGCCTCGAGCGCATCTGGCACAACGTCTTGACTGACCGTAAAGGACATTTGCTGCGAGCTGGGCTGGCCGGGTACACCTTGAATGATCATGTCCACGGCGATGCCAGCCTCACCCAACGCTGTAAAAATACGGGCTGCTACACCGGGTTCATCGGGAATATCTAGCACGTTGATGCGCGCGTGGTCGCGGTCAAGTGCTACGCCTGTTACCGCTTTGTCAGTTACGAGTTCACCAGCCAAATTTGTCACCACCGTACCAGGATTGTATGAAAAAGACGACCGCACGTGAATGTTCACGCCGTAGCGGCGTGCGTACCACACGCTGCGCGGATGGAGGACCGTTGCACCAAGACTCGCTAGCTCGAGCATCTCGCTGTAATCAATCTTAGCCATTTTAGTTGCTGTGGGCACTAGGTGCGGGTCAGTTGTGTAAACGCCTTCGGTATCTGTGTAAATTTCGCAGGTGTCTGCACTTAACGCTGCTGCAATGGCTACCGCCGTTGTATCTGAGCCGCCACGCCCAAAGGTGGTAATGTTGCCGGCATTATCTTGTCCTTGAAACCCGGCGACCACCGCCACCTTTACACCCTCGTCAAACGCATTTAAGATACGCTCTGGGTTGACCTCTAAAATGCGGGCGTTACCGTGCCGCTCGGTGGTCAAAAACCCTGCTTGCAAGCCCGTAAATGACCTTGCAGGTATGCCACCCGCGTGCAGTTGCATGCACAAAAGCGCCATTGACTGTTGTTCGCCAGTTGCCATCAGCACGTCTAGCTCACGCTTGTTAGGGCGCGTACTAATTTCTTTGGCAGTTGCAATTAGCCTATCGGTTGTATGTCCCATAGCTGAGACGGTGACGGCTAGCTGATGCCCTGCGTCCACACTGCGTTTAATGCGGGCGGCCACTTTGGCGATGCGCTCTAAGTCGCCAACACTTGTCCCACCATATTTCTGCACGATGATTGCCATGACGTGTCCTTATAATCTTTGAGTTTCACTCGCAAAAGATATGTACTCAAGCAAATTCATATACCCCTGCAAACTTCACGAGTTTAACCTTGGTTTTGGCTAACGTTTGTGATGGATGTCAACCAAATAAATAAGAGACGCCATCTTTTGATAACGCCTCTACCCATCAAATATGGTGATTTATCACAGGTATTACAAAATTTAAACCCAAGTTTTGTACTGCTTAAGTAAGTTCTTCCCGCTACGCTGCGTCAATACTGCGAAATGAAGAACGAAACCCCCAAACGAGTGCAACTATAAAAAAGACATAGGTAGCTGGACCTGTGACACCTCGAAAGACATCCCATGCAGTAATACCAAGCGAGGGCAGAAACCGCACAACGCTACCCACAGCAACATCAAACTCACGGGCAATAAGACCGTAGCCAGCCCCAAGGTTACCCAGCAAACACCCCAAAAGTGCAAAGCCAGCACCCACATAACCGAAGACTGGGTCAACTCCTTTGCCAAAATACCGCACAGCACTACCTACCGCAAAGCCAATGCCCAAAGCAAGAAAGGCAAATGTGTAGCCGCTTATCGCCGTAATAAACGCCCACGCAAACGCACAGAGCAGCGATGTTAGTGCACCCATGACAATTGCCATGGTTAGATTTTGTTCGGTTCGCAAGCGTTTAATGCGTTTGTAGCGTTTTTCCTGGTTAGCGACGACAGCTTCTTTATTGGTATCTTCTAAAGATACATTGCTTTCAGTAGGTATAGATGCTCTTACTGGCCTAGCTGCTTGACGATCCTGAGGCTGCTGTACTCCCATCTGTGCAGCGGCTTCTTCCATAGTTGGAATGCGTGTAACTCCCTCAATAGGCTTACTACCTGCACGCCCTGAACGGCCTATAACAGCATTTTGTTGTGAAGTTTCACTTTGATTCATACATTAACCCCTTAAGACTCATAAATCTCGTAAAGTGTAGCAGA